>NZ_JBFRDV010000002.1:0-289154 GCF_052113945.1 Paenarthrobacter sp. RAF54_2 | reverse complement strand
GTTTGAGAGCTACATACATCGTGAGCTGGTTTGTGATGAGGGGTCGTTTGGGCGGTGGCTCGGGGTTTTTGTGGGGCAGCAGTTGACTTATTCGGATGGGTTGGCTCTGCGGTTTTTGTATGAAGGGGTGGATGTTGGCTTGTTGGACTCTGTTCTTTCTGGGCAGTTGTTGGCTCGGGAGGTGCGGGAGGCTTCTTTGAAAATGGGTGGGCGGATGTTGGAGATTGGCGGGGACGTATTTCCGTCGGGGGAGTTGGAGGCGTATCGGGAGTTGGTTCGGCGGGGGGAGTGTGGGGGGCACCAGCCGTTGGCCTTTGGGGTGATTGCGCGGTCGCTGAAGGTTCCTTTTGAGGAGGCGCTTGCTGCCTATTTGTTTGCCACCGTTACTTCCCTGACGCAGAACGCCGTCCGAGCCATACCGCTCGGGCAGAACGCCGGGCAACGGATACTTCGGCACGCGCACGACGCCGTTGCTGCCGCCGTCGAGGTTGTAGCACAGCTGTGCTGGGACGACTTTGGGGCCGTGAGCCCTGGACTTGAAATTTCACAAATGCGGCACGAGCGGCAACGCGCCCGCATGTTCATGAGCTAACCCAGGAGGACACATGTCTGAACCCATCAAAATCGGTGTCGGTGGACCCGTCGGGGCCGGCAAGACACAACTCGTCGAGCGGATCACCCGGCACATGAGCGGCGACATTTCCATGGCCGCCATCACCAACGACATCTACACCATCGAAGACGCCAAAATCCTTGCGGCCAACGGCATCCTCCCCGAAGACCGCATCATCGGCGTCGAAACCGGCGGCTGCCCCCACACCGCCATCCGCGAAGACACCTCCATGAACACAGCAGCCATCGAAGAACTCAAAACCCGGCACCCCGACCTACAAGTCATCTTCATCGAATCCGGCGGCGACAACCTCTCAGCCACCTTCAGCCCCGAACTCGTCGACTTCTCCATCTACATCATCGACGTAGCGCAAGGCGAAAAAATCCCCAGAAAAGCCGGCCAAGGCATGATCAAATCCGACCTCTTCATCATCAACAAAACGGACCTCGCGCCCCATGTCGGAGCAGACCTCTCGGTCATGGAGCGGGACTCCAAGGAATTCAGGGGCAACAAACCGTTCTGCTTCACGAACCTCAAAACGGACGAAGGGTTGGACGCCGTCCTGAACTGGATCCGGCGCGACGTCCTGATGCTCGACTTGGCACAATGACGCCGCTCGAGCGCGTCGGCACGTCACCGGGGGCGGCGCCCGCCACGGGTCCGGCGGCTTCGCCGGATTTGGGGCCGTGCCCGCTTCGCGATGCCCACCACGCCGCGGCCCCCAAATCCGGCTCAGCCGCCTCATTGGTGAAGTCGCCTCGCGGCAGTGAACAGTCCACGTTGCACGCCGCATCACCACCGAAATCCGACGCCGTAGCTGCGGGGTTCCAGTCACTTGGCGTTGGTGGATTATGAGCACGCACATTGTGGTCCCGACCGGCGGTGTCGGTCCTTGGGGGAACTTGGTGCCCGACGCAGGGTTGGCTGCGGGGGTGCGGGGGCGGTTGGAGCTTTTTGTTAGTGTGCGCGGGGGGAGGTCTGTTGCTTCCCGGCAATTTCATGAGGGCGCTTTGAGAGTGTTGCGGCCGCATTATTTGGATGAGTCCGGGCAGGTTTGCTTTGTCATGGTTAATCCTGGCGGGGCGTATTTGGGGGCGGACTTGTTTCTTATTGACGTGGAGGTCCAGCCTGGGGCGGAGCTGCTGTTGACGACTCAATCGGCTACCAAGGTTTATCGGACTCCGGGGTCGTTTGCTGAGCAGCGGATGCGTGTGCGGCTGGGGGAGGGGGCGCGGTTGGAGTTGTTGCCTGACCAATTGATCGCCTATCGCGAGGCGAGTTATCGGCAGAATTCGAGCATCAGTCTCCACCCGACGTCGAGCCTTGTCATGGCTGAGGTCATTACGCCGGGGTGGTCGCCCGACGGCGGGGTGTTCCGGTATGAGGAGTTGCGGCTGCGCAATGAGATCCAGGTCGAGACCGGTGGGGGATCCCGGCTATTGGTCCTCGATAACCTCCTGATAAGGCCGCCGCTGGGTGATGTGGCTGGGATGGGGTTCATGGAGGGCTTTAGTCATGTGGGGTCGTTGGTGGTTGTGGATCCGCGGGTAAATCAGGAGCTTGCCGACGAGCTGCACCACTTGACGCGGGACCATGATGCTTACACGGGCGTTTCATTGACCAATAGTGTTGGCGGTACCACTGGACTTGTGCTGAGATCGTTGTCCAACAGCACCGACGAACTCAATAATCTGCTGGGCGCCTGCACCAGCGTTCTCCGTGAACGTTGGTATGGTCAGGGACCCGTGAACCTGAGGAAGTACTAATGACTGCGCTGACCGGGTTCGCCGCCATCTACCGGGATCGCGAGAAGTTGCCACTGCGGACCCGGCTACTTTTCACGTTCGGCGCGGTGGTCGCGCTGCACGTTGCCGCCGTCGTGCTTTTGCTGCTGGGTTCGGCAGGGGCGGCGCAGCCGCTTGCGCTGGGCTTGGTGGTCACCGCGTATGTGGCTGGAGTCAAGCACAGCTACGACTGGGACCACATCGCTGCGATCGACAACTCCACGCGAAAGTTAGTGGCCCAGCACAAGGATCCGGTGAGTGTCGGGTTCGCCTTCAGCCTTGGCCATAGTTCCGTCGTGATCCTGGCAGGGCTCCTGGTGACAGCGGGCGCAACGCTGATAGGTCAATTCATGGAGGACGGCACGGCGGGCAACAAGATGCTGGGCTTGATCGGTAGTGGAGTGTCGGGGTTGTTCCTGCTGGGGATGGGGCTCTTCAACGGCTCGGCATTCCTGCGCGCCACGCAGGTTTACCGGAGCATCCAGGCCGGCGGAACGATCCGAGAAGAAGACCTCGAGGCGAAGGGATTTGTTGCCCGGTTGCTGGCCAAGCCCCTGTCAAAGGTGGAGCGGCCGCGAAATATCTACGTGATCGGCTTCCTCTTCGGCCTCGGCTTCGATACGGCCACCACCATCGGGCTGCTGGTTATCACCACGACGGCGTCACTCGCCGGCGTCTCGCCGCTCGCCTTGATGGCGCTTCCCTTCGCGTTCACCGCTGCCATGACACTGTGCGATTCCATCAACGGCGTGGCCATGATGAAAATGTACAGATCGGCCATCAACGACCCTCAGCGGAAGCTCGGCTTCAACGTGGTGATTACCGGCATCTCGGCTGTCTCGGCGCTGTTCATCTCCGTGATCACGCTCGGGGGATTCGTCAACGCGGCGTTTGAACTCGAGGACCCGCTGACTTCGTGGCTGGGAGAGATCGACCTTGGCGATGCAGGCCTGCTCCTGGTGGCCCTGTTCGTGATCGCGTGGGCTGTTTCCGCGTGGCGTGGCCGGGTGATGCGCTAGCCCCAGCCCAAGTAAGTCGCAGCTGAGCGCGTTTTGAGAGCTCAAAACGCGCTGTGCTGCTACGTAGTTGGGCTCAGGAGGCAGCCACCGCGTTGAAGAGCTCATTGGTGTCCACGCCGAGGTCCGGGGTGTCCAGCACGTTGGTCAGGAACACGACGCACCGGTCCTGCTCCGGGAACATCCACCATTCCGTGCCCGCCCACCCGGGGTGACCGTAGATCCCTTGGGCAATCAGCTCGGATTCGTTGGCTGGCATCTGGAAACCGAGGCCTGTGTGCCGCAGGGGCTTGGGCCGGACACTGATGTGCGAAACCCCGGTGGTCCTTGGCCGGCGCATGGCCGCAAGCGTGGCGGGCCGCACTGCCTTGCCGGAATCGCGCAGCAACTCAGTGCCGAGATTGAGCAGATCCGTGGCGGTGCCGAACAAACCGGCGCCAGGGTGCTTCTTTTTGTACATTCCTTCAACGTCCAGCCCCTGCTCTTCTGCGCCACGCACGGTGTGCGGGTTGCAGTCCGTGTGGAAAGTGAGGCCTTTCGCGCCGGTGTCCTCGGCCAGCGAACGAACCTGCTCTTCGAACGGGCGTCCATCCGCCCATTCAGCCATTGCCGCAGCGCCTTCAAAAGCCACATTGCAGTACTGGACCAACGAGCCAGCATAGAAGGCTTGCTCCGCCGAGGTGAGGTCCTCGCGGAGGGGAGTGCCGCCGTCGAGCTGTGTATCCATGATTCCCGACCGGTGACTCAACAAGTGTTCGAGGGTAACCGTGTCCGTGCGGTGGGCGCCGAAGCCGGGGAGCGCGTCCGTCAAAGAATTGCCGAGCGATAATTTCCCCAGCTCAACCTGGCGCATCACCGTCATCGCGCTGATGGGTTTGGTGACTGAGAACAGCGCAAAGTGGTCATCGGTGGTTGCCTTCCGGCCGGCGTCGTGTCCAAAGGCAACGACGTCGGAGATGCCGTGGCTGGATGCAATTCCCAGCACGGCCACCGGCACGCGGCCTTGGTCCACCTGTTTGCGGGCCCAGTCTGCCGCGGGACCTGATTCCACCATGTGACTTCCACGCTTTCGCTCGGGTTCGGTGAGACGAATCTATCGAAAATTCTCCGAGCCGCGTGTAACCCCGGGACGTGGGCCGGAAACTATAGAAGTATCCTGCAGTTCAGGACACTACTTTCAGGGGGAAAATCGTGCTTTCCGAGCGCGAACTGGCGTTTATCGCCATTCACAAAAACAGCTATCCGTCCGTTTTCAGATTTGTCCGCCGCAGGGTGGAATCGGCGGAAATGGCCGAAGAAATCGCGGCGGACGTTTTCCGGGTCCTTTGGCAGAAATGGGACGACGACTCCCAACCCGATATTCCATACCTGCTCGCTGTTGCGCGCAATCTGGTGGGCAACGCCTATAGGAGCCGTGACCGGCAGCAGGCACTGCAGGAAAAACTACGCACGACGGCGGTGGAGCGTTTCGGGGACGACTCCGAGAACGTCGTTGTACAGGATGCCATGGCCCGCCTCCGCGACCAGGACCGGGACATCCTCCAGCTGGCCTATTGGGATGGTTTGGGCTGTGCCGAAATCGGGCGGGTACTCAACTGCAGTGAATCAGCAGCCAAGGTCCGCTTGCACCGCGCACGTGGTGCTTTCCGGAAACAGATGCCTGCAGGTGTCGAAACGACTACACACAAGATGGGAGTCTGAGATGGATCAGATCAAGAGCCAGATTTCCTCGATCGACCCTCTTGCCCAGGAACCAGAGGCCGAAATCAACGGCGAAGAAGCTTTGGCTCGTATGCTGACCGGGCCCAGGGTCTTCAGCGACACTGTGCCGGCTGGCGTGATCTCCCTCCAAGATCGCAGGAAAAGAAAGGTCCGGATTGCCGGAGCCTTGTTGCTGGGAGCGGCAGCTGTCACGGCAGGCGTCCTCGTGGCGGCCAACTTTGGGCCTGTGAGCTCGACGCCGGCGCCGGCAGTCACCGTCACAACGCCTGAACCAACGCCAACGCCGAGCATGTCCGCCACACCTTCGGCCAGCGCATCAGTGACCCCGTCCAGCGCTCCGACGCCGGTCACGCCCACTCAGCCGGCTCCTGCGATCGTTCCGACGGTGGCACCAACACCCACACCTACAGCACCACCAGTTGCAGCCTTGCAAAAGTTCACGTTCCCGGATGGACACATCTCCTTCAACTACCCGAGCGGCTGGACTGTTCGGACGGAGCAGGGTCCATATCTTTCGGAGGAAACGAAGGCCGCATCCCAAGGGGCCACCATCCTGGACAGCGCCGGGGACAAGGTCGCCTTTGTGTCCAGCGGGTTCTACGGAGACGGCACGGCGGGGCGGGTGGATCGGACAGTCCTGGACCGGGCAGTGGTTCCTGGTATCAGGGACATGTCAGACCAGCAAGTGGAGTTTGGCTTCTTTTCAAATAAAATCCAATTCATCCCCTACGACGGACCGGCCTACGAGGGCATGCCTTCAGCTCGTTCCGGCCCCAGCGATGATCCTCCCATTTACGCCATGGATATTCGGTTGTCGTCCGAGCTGGAGCCAGGAATTACCAGCTCTGGCACCAACCTGATCCGGATGCCCAACGGATTCATGAACGCATACGTTGTGTTCGATCCTGACAAGCAACCCACCTTCGCCACCCCCGAGGCAGCGAAGGCCTGGATGGGCAGTACGCAGTACTCGCAGCTGAAAGCCCTGCTGCTGAGCGTCAGCTACAAATAACCCCATCTGAGTAGCAGTAGAGCGCGTTCTGAGCCCTCAAAACGCGCTCTACTGCGACTTACTTGGGCGGGTGGCGCGCTTTCCTACTGGAGAACGGGCCGGAATCCTACTGTTCGTGTGCATGACACCATGCGGAAATGCTATGCAATTGCCTATAACGAACCGTCCATGACTTGAATAGGGTTGAGGAGATCTGCTTCACACCAGGCGCTGCTTCCCAGTATTCGGCGCCCTGAACTACCCGAGGATGAGTTTCAACGATGAAGAGCATCGCCCTCCTGCGCGAACGAGCCACCCGTGTCATGCCCACCGGTTCCCACTGCCCGGCCTCGGGTTTGTGGAGCCCGGACTCGGACCCTGATGCCGTCCACGTGTTCGCCGAAGGTCACGTCCTCCCGGCGCACAACGGAGTGCCCACTGTCTGGCGGCGCCGGACCGCTGGCGAAGTCTCAGCATGACCAGCTCCATTCTGAACAGGCCCGCCGACTACCGGCACGTGCCGGCAACCCAGTGGACTGAACTGGGCACCGGGGATCGCGTCTGGATCTACGATGTCGCCTGGGGTGCCGGTACCGGCCGTGTTGACGACGTATCGCAGCATCAGGAACTTTTGTGGGTGGTCCTTGAACCCACTGGACGGAAGCTGTTCTGCGGAACCGACGACGTCCAGGTCTGGGCGGCCTAACCCGCCGGAACCAAAACGCTCGGGGACCCCGTCTCCACCCTGCCCACGGGCCCGTCGGGCAGGCCGGTTTCGGGGTCGAGCCTGAAACTCAGGACGTCGTTGGAACCTTCATGCGCCACCAGGAGCCATCCGTCGTAGACCAGGTGGTGCCGTGGCCAATCGCCCCCGCTTGGCACATCGGCCAGGGGCGTCACGTCCGTGCCCTGGCCGCCCACCTTCAGGACGCACATCCGGTTGGAGCCGCGGACTCCCACATAGACGAACCGGCCGTCAGTGGACATTGCAATCTCGGCGGCGGAGTCGCCGTCGAACGCTTTGTTGACACTGGCCGGAAGCACGGCGGTGAGTTCGTAGACTCCTTGGGGTTCGGCCCTGACAGCTGCAACCTCAATCGAGTATTCCGTGTCGATGAATACCGTTCCGCTGGGATGCCGCACCATGTGCCGCGGGCCCGAGCCCTTGGGCAGGATCACATGGTGGTCCGGCAGCAGCCCCTTGCCCGGCTCATACCGCCAAATCCGCACAAGGTCGTGTCCGAGGTCCGTGGTCATCACGCGACCATCGGGAAGCATAAGGCTCGAATGTGCACGGCTGGGCCGCGGCTCGTCGGTGGGTGCGGTCTGATGGGGGTCGACGGCGGCTTCCGCAGTGGTGCGCGACGTGATGGCGCCGTCGTGGTCCAGTTCGTACAGAATCACCTGGCCGTCGCCCCAGCAGGTGACCACAATGAATCGCCCCTGCGAATCTGCTGCGACATGGCAAGCGGCCTCGCCCGCCAGCCACGGCTCGCCCATTTGCTCGAGTTCAGCGGTGCCGGTAGTGCGGTAAGCCCGCACCATCTTGCCTTCCTCGGCCACGGCATAGAGCACAGGGAGGGTTGGGTGGACGGTCAGGAAAGATGGCGAGTTCGCTGCGACGGCCAAGCCAAGCGAAGTGAGTTTCCCGTCTGTATCCAGGGTGATGGCGCCGATCCCTTCGCCATTTCCATTCCGGTCCGCGGTGTAGGACCCGGTCCAGATCAGTTTTTTGGTGCCTGCTGTTTCCATGCGGTGTTCCCCCATGCTTAGTGTCCCCAATCCTTCAATGTCCCCTGTCCCCTAGTGTCCCTGTACGTCCGAGTCGACGCCGGCATCAGGTCCGGCGTCGAGGGTTTGTAACCTTCTCAGGTCATCCTGGTCCAGCTCGAAGTCGAAGACGTCAAGGTTCTCCTGCATCCGTTTCGGGTTGGAGGTCTTGGGGATGGCAACCAGGCCCTGCTGGACGTGCCAACGCAGAACAACCTGGCCGGGCGTCTTGCCGTGCTTGCTGCCGATGCTTCCCAGAACAGGGGCATTCAGGAGATCGCTGCTGGCACCAAGTGGACTGTAGGACTCCGTGACAATCCCGTGCTGCTCGTTGAACGCGATGGCAACAGGACGCGGGATGGCGGGACTGACCTGGATCTGGTTGACCGCCGGGACAACATCCGTTTCCCTGAACAGCCGGTCAAGGTGCGAAGGCTTGAAATTGGAAACGCCGATGGAACGAACCTTGCCTGAGGCCTGCAGTTCCTCGAAGGTCTTCCAGGTGGAGACGAACTCGTCGCGGCGGGGGAGCGGCCAGTGGATCAGCAGCAGGTCAACGTAGTCCAGCCCCAGACGTTCCAGCGAGCCATCGAGCCCTGCCACTGCCTTGCCCGAACCCTGGAATCCACCGTCCAGCTTGGTGGTGACGAAGAGCTCGCCCCGGTCAACTCCGCAGGCGCGGATTCCGTTGCCGACTCCCTTCTCATTGCCGTATTTGACTGCCGTATCAATGTGCCGATAACCGTGTGAAACAGCTTCGACGACGGCGTCAGCAACCTGGGCATCATCCAGGGGCCATGTACCCAACCCCAGTTGCGGAATCTTGTAGCCGTCGTTGAGTTCAATGAGCGGGGCCAGTGTCATTGGCGTGATCTCCTCTGGTGCTGGAATCTCTATGGGCGGGTCTCTTTGCTGTTCTACGCTGGCCACTGGCTGCTTGGCAACAGCTACCGCCCCGCCACTCCTCGAGCCGACCACTCATAAAGCCGATCGCTCAGCTCCATGAAGTCTTCACCCACCACCTGCAGTTCCGGATGCTGATCGTGCCAGTCGATGATCTCCCTCGCGCCGTCCGCGAACGGGATGGTTGCCTTGTAGTCCGGCACGAGTGCCTTGATCTTGGAGTTATCGAACACCACCGAGTGCGAGCGGTCACCCAGAAGGTTGGGGCCAAGCTCTTTGCTATGGGCGGCGATTGTCTCAGAGGAAACATGGAACAGCTCAGGTTCGGGAACGCCGGCCGCCCGGGCGAAGAGACGATAGATCTGGTTCCACGGCAAGAACTCGTCGGAAGTAATGGTGTAGCTCTCACCGACAGCCTGCGGCCTTCCCAAGAGCCCAACGAAGGCCTTGGCGAAATCACGGCTGTGAGTCAGCGTCCACAGGGACGTCCCGTCCCCATGAACCAACACGGGCATTCCCGCGCGCATCCGGTGAATGTCAGTCCAACCACCCACCATTGCGATCTTGGTCCGATCATAGGTGTGGGATGGCCGGACCACCGTCACGGGGAAGTCCTGCTCGCGGTAGGCCTCAAAGAACATCTCCTCGCAGGCAATCTTGTCCTGCGAGTACTTCCAAAACGGGTTCTTCAGGGGAGTCGATTCCCTGATGGGCAGGGTGTTCGGTGGCTTTTGGTACGCCGAGGCGGAACTGATGAAAACGTACTGGCCCGTCCTCCCTCGGAACATCTCCAAGCCAGCCCGCGCGTGACCGGGAGTGAAGGAGATGAAGTCCGCAACGGCGTCGAACTCCCTTCCGCGAAGTACCTCCCGTACAGCCTCGGTGTCCCGGATGTCCGCATGAAGTACTTCAGCACCATCAGGGACCGGCCGCCCGGCTGACCGTCCCCTGTTGAGGATGGTCAGCCGGTGGCCCAGCGCTACGGCGCGTTCAGCCGCCGCCGCGCTGATGACCCCGGTCCCGCCGATGAACAGGATGTTCCGCGGCGAGACGGTGTCCGCTTCGGGGAGGAGGCTGCTCACCAGGCGTAGTCCTCCGGGGCGGTGCGGTGGCCTGGGAAGATGTCATCGAGGCGCTTGAGCGCATCCTCGTTGAGGGTCACGTCCAGGGCGCGGATTGCGGCATCCAGTTGCTCCTGCGTGCGCGGTCCAACGATCGGCGCCGTCACGGCAGGCTGATGAAGCAACCAAGCCAGGGCAACGTCTCCGGGCTTCTGCCCGAGTTCGTCGGCGAATTCCTCGTACTGACGGATCTGGTCCTCATGCTTGCGCAGCGTCTCCAGTGCACGGCCTTCCGTGCGGCGAACGCCCTGCTCCTCCTTCTTCAGTACGCCGCCCAGCAGGCCGCCCTGCAGCGGTGACCACGGGATCAGGCCGAGCCCGTACTGTTGCGCGGCAGGGATGACCTCAAGCTCCAGTTCGCGCCGGAAGAGGTTGTAAATGGACTGCTCACTGACCAGGCCGGTGTAATTCCGCCTGCGGGCGGCTTCCTGGGCTTGGGCGATGTGCCAGCCGGCAAAGTTGCTGCTTCCCGAATACAGGATCTTGCCCTGCTGGACGGCCACCTCGATTGCCTGCCAGATCTCATCCCACGGTGTCTGACGGTCGATGTGATGGAACTGGTAGATATCGATGTAATCCGTCTGCAGCCGCTTCAGGCTGGCATCCAGGGCACGGCGAATGTTCAGCGCGGAGAGCTTTGATTCATTCGGCCGATCCGTCATGGTGCCATACAGCTTGGTGGCCAGCACGGTCCGTTCCCGGCGCTCGCCGCCCTTCGCGAACCATCGCCCGATGATTTCCTCGGTCCATCCCCGGTGGCCCGAACCGCCGTAGACGTTGGCGGTATCGAAGAAGTTGATGCCGGAATCCAGTGCGGAATCCATGATGGAGTGCGCCGTTGCTTCATCCGTCTGGGGGCCGAAGTTCATGGTGCCCAGGCAGAGACGCGAAACTTTCAGGCCGGAGCGCCCAAGGTTGGTGTACTGCATGTTTTTGGTCCTCTACTTTGTCTATTTAGAGCTGGGTAAAAGCCGCGACGGCGGGATCGGAACCTATGCGGGCCCCGGCCTCCAAGGCGGTGATGGCAGCCAGTTCGGATTGGGTAAGGGTGAGATCGGCGGCTCCAAGGTTTTCCCGCATCCTGGCAGAGTCCGCGGACTTGGGAATCACGATGGTTCCCTGCGCGAGGTGCCAGGCCAGAATTACCTGTGCCGGGGTTGTTTCGTGTGCGGCAGCCACCAAGGCCACTACCTCGGCGTTCAGGTCCTTGCCCTGCCCCAACGGGCTGTACGCCTCAACGGCGATGCTGAGATCGCGGCACTTGTTTGCAAGATCGGCCTGCTGGTACGTGGGGTGCAGCTCGATCTGGTTCACGGCCGGCACCACGTCCGCTTCCCTCAACAGCGTGTCCACGTGGTCCGAGAGGAAGTTGGAGATGCCGATGGACCGAATCTGCTTGTCCTGGTAGAGCTTCTCTATCTCCTTCCAAGCCTGCGTGTACAGCCCCTGTGAAGGGACGGGCCAGTGGATCAGGTAGAGGTCAACTACCTCCAAGCCGAGGGCGTCGCGGCTGCGTTGGAAGGCGTCGTACGCCTCGCCCTGCTCTCCGTTGCGGAGCTTGGTGGTGATGAATAGGTCTTCCCGGGGAAGGCCTGATGCGGCGAGGGCGGCGCCCACGCCGGCCTCATTCCGATAGGCGGCGGCAGTATCGATGTGCCGGTATCCCGCCTCCAAAGCGTCTTCCACCACCTTCTGCGTTTCTTCCGGAGGCACCTGGAAAACACCGAATCCGAGCTGGGGAATGGTGACGCCGTTATTTAGGGTCAGCTCTGGCATGAGGTCTCCTTCGAGGTAGATATGTCCAAGCCTGCCCGTGGTTCCTGTGAGCTCGGCCGGGTAAGCCGGTTTTCCAGAAAGCGTTTTCGGGAGGCTCTGTACTGAGCCTATTCAGTTTTCGTCGGAGAGTCAGCAACCCAGCCTGATCCTGTTTTTCCTAGGTCTGGCAGTCCTACCCAAATCGGTGGTCCTGCTCTGGTCTTGCCCGCCGCGATAACGGCAGAATGGACGGATGGGTCAAAGCGCCGAGTTCGGAAAATTTCTCAAAGTCATGCGAGCCCGCCTTTCGCCGGAGGACGCCGGGGGCCAGGAGTCCACGGGCTCACGCAGGGTGCCCGGTCTCCGCCGCGAAGAGGTGGCGAGGCTCTCCGGGGTGAGCACTGACTACTACACACGCCTCGAGCAAGGCCGGAACATCCACCCCTCCAAGGCAGTCCTCGACTCTGTAGCGAGAGCACTGCGCCTGGACGCGGGGGAGCACGCGCACATGCTGGACCTGCTTGAGCACTGCGCGAGTTCGGCCGGCAATCCCGGCCCCGCCCAAAAGGTGCGCCCCGCGTTGCGGCAGCTGCTGGACGCCGTCGGCGATGTTCCCGCCATGGTCCTGGGGCGACGCGCGGATGTATTGGCCGGAAACCGGATGGCTCATCTGCTGTTCACGGATTTCACGGCGCTGCCCGCCACTGAGCGGAACCTGACCCGCTGGATCATTCTGGATCCTGCAGCCAAGGACCTGTTCAGGGACTGGAAAACCGTGGCCGCCGAGGCAGTGGGTGCCTTGCGGATGGATGTAGGCAGACACCCCAACGATCCGCAAACCAACCAGCTCGTAGGCGAACTCGCGGTCCATAGTGAGCATTTCCGTCAATGGTGGGCTGGGCACAGGGTGGCCTCACGCTCTGCCGGCACGGTGAGATTGCACCACACGCTGATTGGCGATCTTGAACTGAACTTTGAAACGCTAAGCCTCCCGGACGATCCCGACCAGCTGCTGAGGGTCCATTCCGCGAAGGCGGGCTCGCCGTCGTCGGACGCTTTGACCCTGCTCAGCAGCTTTGGCGAGGTGCCCGAAGCGATCCAGCCGGCCCCCGAACCCGCCCGCCGAGATGACAGTTGACGCCCATGTTTTTGCTGAACATGGGCGTCAACTGTCATCTCGCGGGGGAGGGGATCAGCGCTCCAGGCGGAAACCAAGCTTGATGGTCACCTGCCAGTCGGCAATTGCACCGTCCTGCAGATGACCGCGGATCTCTTTCACCTCGAACCAGTCCAGGTTACGCAGCGTCTGGGAGGCGGCGGCAATGCCATTCCTGACGGCCGCATCGACGCCCTCGGAAGAAGTGCCAACAATTTCGGAAACGCTATATGTGTGGTCAGCCATGGTGCTCCTCATCATCGTCCCTGAATCTTTGAAAATGCTGGCCCGCTCGGCAGGCCGTTCCTGCAGACTAGCCCACGGACGTCCGTGCGGGCCAGAGGTCGGGCGGGCTCAGCTTTCGCGCCAGTCATTGCCCGTGATGTGCGATCCTGCATGCGGTCCCATTTGGAGCATTCCGCCGTCCACGGGCCACGAGGCGCCAGTGACGTAGCTGGAATCCGGGGAGGCCAGGAAAGCGATGACGGCGGCAATTTCCCGTGCGTCACCTGGACGGCCAAGGGGCACGCCCGGCCGTTCCTTCTGCCTGGGGTCCTCGTCCGTTTGGCCCGTCATGGGTGTTGCGATCTCACCGGGAGCAACATTGTTGGCGGTGATGCCAAACTCTGCAAGTTCCAAAGCCATGGTCTTGATGAGCCCGCCAAGGCCGTGCTTTGAGGCGTCGTAGGCGGAGGCTCCGACCCGTGGCTGGAACTCGTGCACGCTCGTGACGGCGATGATGCGCCCGCCGCGGCCGGCCTTGACCATCCTTTTGGCGGCTGCCTGCATGGCCACGAAAGCACCGTTGAGGTTGGTGTCCAAGGTGGACATCCAGGTGTCGTAGTCCAGTTCGAGGAACTTGGTGCCATCGCCCGTTCCGGAGTTGTTGACGAACACGTCCACGCCGCCGAGTTCCTCGGCCAGCTTGTCAATGCTTGCAGCGGTTTCGGAGACGTTCGTGGTGTCCAAGTGCTGCACCACCGCTTTGCGGCCCAGGCCGCGGACTTCTTCTGCGGTGTCCTCGGCACCTTGCTGGTCCGTGTGCCAGGTAATGCCGACGTCCATGCCTGCCTTGGCCAGAGCAACCGCCGTGGCGCGTCCTATCCCAGAGTCAGATCCTGTAACGATGGCGGTTTGCGGGGAAAATGATGCCTCGCTCATGTCCTTGCCTTTCGGTCGCGTGATGGTTCCGATGACTTATCTCTACCCGGACACGCCGGATCGTAAACACTCGGTTGGAAGATGCCAGGTCCCGGCGGGGGATCACGATGGAGTGTAGATTTTTAGCAGCACCACCAGTGAATTCCCACAACCAGGAGTACTCATGTCTGAAGTTATTGTCGTCGGCGTTGACAGCAGCGAAACGGCCAAACGCGCAGCAGTGGCAGCAGCGAAGCTTGCCACAGCCCTTGGCGCCGAGTTGCACGTCATCAGCGGGTTCTCCGATGACCGCATTGAAGAATTTGGCAGCGGCAGCGACCGGATCACGGTTTCTTCGGCCGACTCCGCAGAATACGTGGCCCGCAAGGTCTCTGAGGAACTCGATGTCCCCAGCGGCAACATCAAGTACTTCGCAGCCCGCGGTACGCCGGCCAACGCGCTCATCAACTACGCCGAGACCAACAACGCCTCGCTGATCGTGGTCGGAAACAAGCGGATGAAGGGCCTCGGCCGTGTCTTGGGCAGCATCGCCAACAGCGTGGCACACGGCGCTCCGTGCGACGTGTACATCGTGAACACGGACGTGGACGCGTAGCCCTTTCTTATTAGGTAGCAGCAGAGGCCGTTTTGGAAGCTCAAAACGGCCTCTGCTGCTGTTCAGTTGGGGAGAATTCATGGCCGTGGAAAGGCCTCGCCAAGCCGCTGAGTGCTATCTTCGGGCGAATTCCAAGAGGGCGCTCATGGCCCTTGTGGCCTTCTTGAGCTGCTCCGTGGTGACGGCATGGTGCCCGTACCCAGCGCGAGTTTTCATGCCCAGCAGAGCGGTTAGATGCTTGGCTGCGGCTTCATCTACCGTCCTCAGAAGGCCCGCAGCCTCGTTGTGGTCTTGACTCTGTGCGAACTGCCCGAGGCGGGCAATGCAGATGGCGTCAGAGGCGGCAATGCCGGCGTGGACGCAGAGTGTTGCCACGGCATCAGCTACTTCATGGTGTTCCTCGGCCAGTTCGAGTGCGTCCAAGGCAACTTTTTGGAACTGCACAGCCTTATTCAAACGACCCAGGCGGATAGCTTCGCTTCCTTGCGCGGTCCTCATTTACGCGACGCTGTCCGCGCGTAGTACGCGCCTCAGCCAGGTAGCGTCGCCGAAAAGTGTGTACCCGTCGGTGATGATCGAATCGAAGATCGGGGAGGGTGCAACTTCGGACTCCAGATAGACCAGGGGCCGCGTGTCGTTGCCTGTCCACGCACTGACATCGGCGGCCAGCTGCGCAATCCTGGTGTCAGCCTGCGACTCGTCACTGGGGTCATTGAGGGCTATGAAAAGGTCTATATCGCTATCGTTGCGCATGTCATTACGTGCAGCTGAGCCAAAGATCGTGACGACAATGGGCGAGAATTCCCACATCTCGATTTCGCTCCGGATGCGGGCGAAGAGGCGATCTTTTGATAAGGCCATCGCGATCACTGCCTCGGCCAAAAGGTGATCACGGTTGAGCCGGAAAACGTGCGTTCTTCCGGCCACCTTGTCCAAGACGATGCCCTGAGCGACGAGGCGAATCAGGGCCTTGCGGACGCCGGCAAGGGAACTGCGCTCGGGAAGAAGGTTGGAGAGGTTGGGGGCTGTGAACTCGGCATCAGCGCGCGCCAGGACGTACAGGACACCCATGTCAAGCGTGGGGCTGATGGTCGTCAGCGGGTTCTGCAGCCGCATGGCGTCTCCCAGATCTACTATTGTGCACTTATAAGTACAATAGTAGACATCCGCCGAGCCAGTTGGGCTAGGCCTCCAGAACGTACGTCTTCAGATCGTCCAGGGTCTGCTGCATGTGGGCGTCCATGGCCAGCCGTGCCTCGTGCGGATTCCGCGAGTCCAAGGCCGCTGCGATTTTCCGGTGATGGCCGATCGCGTGCTCCTGGATTTCAGGGAAAGCTGAGGTCTCCGTGCGCCGCGCTTCGAGTACACGATGCAGTGGCTCGAACAGTACTGCCACGAACACGTTGCCCGAGGCATGGAGGATGACGTCGTGGAAGGCGAGATCGGCTTCCACGAAGGCGGCCACGTCATTAACCTCGTGCGCGGCTTGCATCTTTTCAACATGCTCTTTGAGGCTGATCAGCTCGTCGTCGGAGATGCGTTCCGCAGCGAGTTCGCAGGCGCCGGTCTCCAGCATCCGGCGTAGCTCGATGAGCTGGACGGCAGCTGCCGCGTCTTTGGTTCCTTCGGATGCCGCACGCAGGACAGCCTCCAGGGATGCCCACTGGTTCAGCGGATTAACGAACGTACCGCGGCCACGCTCCACGCTGAGGATCCGCTGCGCTTCGAGTGTTTTCATGGCTTCGCGCACGGTCATGCGGCTCACCTCGTGCCGGGCGCTGAGCTCCAGTTCGCCCGGGACAATCGTTCCCGGCGGAAACTCGCCCGCGATGATCCGGTCCAGCAGCTCATCAGCAACGACGCCCACCAGCGACTTGCGTGCCATGTATCCCCATTTCCCGTAATTCAGACCGTCCGGCACCTCATGGATGTTTTCCTCCAGGCGCGGATGGTTGTCAGACATCTTACGCTGGCGCTGGCCCGCTCGTTTTCCAAAATTCACACAAAGTCTTCGCGCATTCTTCGGGCTGGTCCCAGTGGACGCTGTGGCCGGCGTCGGGAATTGCCTTCAGGGTGCGTGATGGGCTCGCCGCCACAAACGCAGCCATCTGCTCGATGGACCGCACGCGGTCGCCCGTTCCAGCAATCACCAGAAGCGGCGCCTGAACGCGGCTGGGAACTGAAGGTTCGACGCCGGTCATCGCCGCCCGGGCGCTGGCGGACAGAACTTCGAACGGCGTATCGAAACCTTTGCTGAGCAGCTCCATGTTGTCCGCGGAGAGATCCCCGTACCAAGCATTCATAAGCTTCAGCTTGGTATCGGCGTCGAAAAATCCCTGCCGGAGCTGCGACACCAAGAGCTTCTTGAAGGCCTCGTTTTGAGGTGCCGGAACCATTCCTACCAGCGTCACTGTCGCCACTAGTTCTGGATGCTTTGCCGCCAGGGTCAGTGAGACACTGCCACCCATCGAATGCCCCACGAGGTGCACCGGCCCTTCTGTGCGGGCGCGGATCGCTGCTCCGACCGACGCTGCGGCGCTGTCCAACGTCCACGTGTAGCCGGACGGCAGGTCCTGACCCGGGTGATAGCCCGGGAGATCGAGGATCCAAACTTCGCGTCCGGCGTCGAGCAGTATTTTCGCGAGCGGCTCCCAGTACACGGAGCCTGAGGCCCAGCCGTGGATCAGCACAACGGGAACTTGCTCGCCCGAGGAAGACGCGGGGGTGCGAACCTCCACGAAGGGGAGTGGAACTGCGGTGCCGGCCATGTCTCCAGACTAGTGACGCACGGCATCTTGCGCGGGGAAGAGCGCTGTGTCACACTGGCTATGAAATGTTAGATGTCTGACATCTTACATTCACGAAACCGCGACAAAGATTTCCCACGATGGAGTGCACAGTGACCCTTGAAGCCGACGTTCTGGCCGCTTTTCCGGCGGAAGTCCACATTCCTGCCCAGCTGGTTGCCGACGCTGTTGCTGCGTCTTCGGCCGAGGCCCCACGCGTCCTGGTTGTCCTGGACGACGACCCCACCGGAACCCAGTCCGTTTCGGACCTCGCCGTCCTCACCCGTTGGGACGTCGCTGACTTTGCCTGGGCCTTCGCCTACATCCGGGAGAACCAAACCAAGCCCGCCGTGTACGTCCTGACCAACACCCGTAGCCTGGACCCGGCCGAAGCGGCAGCGCGGAATGAAGAGATTGTCCGCAACGCACTCGCGGCGGCAGCCGGCAATGTGAAGCTGGGCTTCGTCAGCCGCAGCGACTCCACCCTGCGTGGCCACTACCCGTTGGAGCCCGATGTCATCGCGGCTACCGTGGCCGCTGAGACCGGTGAAACCACCGACGGCGTAGTAATCGTCCCCGCATTCCCCGACGCCGGAAGGGTCACCATCGGCGGGGTGCACTACATGCGCGGTACCGGGGAAGAAGCAGGCAAGCTCACCCCCGTGGCAGAAACAGAGTTCGCCAAAGACGCCAGCTTCGGCTTCGCCAACTCCGAGATGGCCAAGTATGTGGAGGAGAAGTCGCACGGCCGGTTCCCCGCCAGCGACGTGATCGTTCTGGATCTGAACATTATCCGCGCCGGGGCCTCCGCCCAGGACCCCGCCATTTCCGCCAAAGCGATCGCCGATGCTCTTGAACCGGCCACGAACTCGACTCCGGTCGTGGCCGACATCGTTACCGAGAACGATCTCCGTGCCCTCGCGCTTGGCCTGGAAGAGGCCGAACGCCGCGGCAAGAAGCTCCTCTACCGCGTAGGCCCCCCGTTCGTCCGAGGCCGGATTGGCCAGGAAATCCGCACCGCGCTGACCTCCGAAGAAGCGTACGCAGGCAACACTCCCTCTACGGCCGGTGGCCTGATAGTGGTCGGCTCGCACGTCGGTGTGACAACCCGCCAGCTCAGCGCGCTGACGGCCGCACACAGCTCTGCCCGCATTATCGAGATCGACGTTGAGAAGCTGCTGGCTCCTCAAGCTGACGGTTACATCACCACGGTGGTGTCCGACGTCGTCGACGCCCTCCACCAAGGCGACGTCATCGTCCACACCAGCCGCCTGCTCATCAAGACCGACGACGCCGCAGCGAGCCTGAAGATCGCCCGCACCGTCTCCGCCGCCGTCGTCAATGTAGTGAACCGGACGTTGAAAACCTTCCCGCCGCGGTTCGTCATCGCCAAGGGTGGCATCACGTCCTCGGACGTGGCAGCGCATGGACTGGAGATCCGCCACGCGATCGTCCGCGGGCCCATGCTGCCGGGCATCGTCTCGCTTTGGGAACCGGTGGATGGCCCCGCGAAAGGCATCCCGTACATCGTGTTCGCCGGCAATGTGGGCGATGACCAGTCGCTCGCCCAGGTCACCCGCAAACTCAGCGCGACTTTCTAAACTCCCGGAAGCCACAAAATTCAATGGAGAACACCATGACCAGCAGCAACTACACCATCACCGTCCTGGGCCTCGGCGCCATGGGCCTGCCCATGGCCACCCGCCTGGCCTCTGAGCTGACCGTCCACGGTTTCGATATCGCCGAACCCCGCCTGGAGCTCGCCGCAGCGGCCGGTATCAAGACTTTCGCTTCTGCCCGCGAAGCTTCGCAGGATGCCGACGCGCTGCTCCTGGCCGTTCGCAACGGGGAGCAGCTCAACGATGTCCTGTTCGGCGAGAACGGCGTTGCCTCGGTTCTGAAGCCAGGCGCAGTCGTCATCCTCGGCAGCACCGTTGGCACCGAGGCCATCCCGGCCACAGTCGAAAAGCTCGCAGGGTATGGAGTCGCGCTGGTGGATGCTCCGCTGTCCGGCGGCCCGAAGCGCGCGGGTGAAGGTGACCTGCTGATTGTTGTTGGAGCCGAACCAGAGGCCCTCGAAAAGGCCCGTCCCGCTCTGGAGCTGCTGGCATCCACTCTGAGCATTGTTGGCGACAAGCCCGGCGATGGCCAGGCGCTCAAGACCGTCAACCAGTTGCTCTGTGGTGTTCATATCGCCGCAGCAGCCGAGGCCATGGCCCTGGCGGATGCCCTGGGTCTGGATCAGGCGAAAACCCTCGCCGCCCTCGAAGCCGGCGCTGCGGGCTCCTTCATGCTTTCAAACCGTGGCCCCCGCATCCTGGAGGCCTATACCGAAGACGGTGCCGAGGTCCTCAGCCGCCTGGACATCTTCGTCAAAGACATGGGCATCGTCGGCAAGGCCACCCGCGCTGCCGGCCTTGCCGCACCGGTTGCTGCTGCTGCAGAACAGCTTTACCTTCTCGGCCAGGCCCAGGGCCTCGCCGCCGCCGACGACTCCGCCGTCATCAAGGTTGTCGCGCCCACAAAGCGCACCAACTAACCCACCAAAAACCCGCGACGACGGCGGTCCCCCCTTCGTCGTCGTCGCCACCTCCCGCCGGTCTTTTAGACTGGTTTGTCAAAGGAGACACCCCCAATGAATCCCCTCATCAACTCGTTGATGGTCCGGGCTGCCGATGCCCCCGCTATCAAACCGGCAGTGGAACTGGGAACACCCCTGTTGCTGACTATCGCCGCCGCGGGCATTGCCCTGCTGCTGGTGCTGATCATCCGCTTCAAGATCCAGGCCTTCGTTGCCCTGTTGGCTGTCAGCATCCTGGTAGGTGTGGCGGCCCAGATTCCCCTCAAGGACATCTTCACCGTGGTGGCCAACGGCGTTGGCAGCACCATGGGCAAGGTTGCTTTGTTGATTGCGCTCGGCGCCATTCTTGGCCGCATGATCGAGGTGTCCGGCGGCGTGCAGTCGTTGGCTACACACTTCACTGAGAAGCTCGGAGCCAAGCGCGTTGCCATCGCCTTGACGGCCGTGGGCTTCCTCGTGGCGATTCCGGTGTTCTTCGAGGTTGGCGTCATCGTCCTCGTCCCGATTGTCTACGCCTTTGCCAAGATCGCGAACGTTCACCCGATCAAGTTCGGCCTGCCCATGGCCGGCATCATGCTGTCCATCCACGTGGCTGTGCCGCCGCATCCGGGAATCGTTGCGGGCGCCGGTGTCTTTGGCGCCGACATTGGACTCATCACCCTGATCTCGCTGATCATCTGCGTGCCGCTCGGCTTCCTGTCCTACTGGGTTGCCAGCATCATGAACCGCAAAGACTACGAACTGCTCCCTGGGGTCAAGGCGCAGGTGGACGAGTTCGGTTCCGCGGACTCGCTCGTGCACGTTGGCCACGACGGCCCCGGCGCCCGCGCCATTGCTCCTCCCCGTCCGGGCCTGATCATGTTCCTGATCGCTGCTCCGATCGTCCAGATCCTCGTGGGCACCCTGGGAACGCTGACCATTGCCAAAGACAACTACTGGTACGGCGTGGCTGCGTTCATCGGCAACCCGTTCTTCGCGCTCCTTGTAGCTGTAGCCCTCTCCTTCTTCCTGCTGGCGGTCCGCCGCAACTGGTCACTCAAGGAAACCGGCGAGATCTTCGAAGGCGCACTTCCTCCCATTGCCTCCATCCTCATGGTTGTCGCGGCGGGCGGCGTGTTCGGTGAAGTCCTCCGCACCTCCGGCATCGGCGCAGCCCTGTCCCACACCCTGGACAGCTTGGGCTTGCCGGTGATCGTGCTCGGCTTCATCATCTCCCTGGCACTCCGCGCCGCCCAGGGTTCGGCCACCGTCGCCATTGTCACGACGACGGGCCTGCTTACCTCCGCTGTGATGGAAGGCGGCTACACGCCCGCCCAGATCGCCGTGATCGTGATCGCCATCGGATTCGGCGCCTTGGGGTTGTCCCACGTGACGGATGCTGGTTTCTGGACCGTGATCCGGTACTACGGGCTTACCGTGACCGACGGTCTCAAGACCTGGACAGTCCTCACCACGATCCTCGGCCTGGCCGGCTTCGTACTGACGTACGTCGCATGGATCCTGGTGGGAGGTTTGGCCCACTAATGCGCGCCAAACTCGATCAGCTGGTCATCTCCGCCCTCGCTGATGGCTCTGCTGTTCCGGCTTTCACCTGCTACGACTTCACCACTGCGTTGGCCGTTGTTTCGGCGGCGGAGGAAGCCCGGCTCGGTGTGATCCTGCTGGTAGCACCCAAGACGGCATCCACTCCCAACGGACTCCGGCTCATCGCAGCACTTCGCGGCCTGGCCGACGACGCCAGCGTTCCCGTATCAGTCCAACTGGATCACGCCTCGGACCTGCAGGTCATAAAGGATTCTGTGGCAGCCGGGGCGGATGCGGTCCTGGCCGACGGTTCGTCCCTGGCCTACGAGGACAACATCGCCTTGGTCCGCGAAGTCCGTGCCGCCTTGGATGCCCAGGGCGCGTTCGACGTCGTGATCGAAGCAGAACTTGGCGGCCTCGCCGGTGACGAAGACAAGGCTTTCGGTACGGAAGGTTCAGCGCCCGACGCTGGCCCGTCCGACGCCGGTACTTCAGTCGCCGGGCTGACTGACCCTTCGCAGGTGGCGGACTTCGTTGCACGCACTGGTGCCCAACTCCTGGCGGTAGCCGTGGGTAACGTCCACGGAAAGTACAAGGGCGAGCCCAACATCCGCTGGGACGTACTCCAGGAAGTTGCAGCGCGGACGGACGTGCCTTTGGTGCTGCATGGCGCCTCAGGCATCCCGGCTGAGCAGCTCGCAAAAGCTCCTTCCATGCAGGTCGGCAAGGTGAACTTCAACACCGAGCTGCGCACCGGAATCCTGGCCACCCTTGAAGCCGAAACCCCCGCGCACCGGGCAGACGGTGAGAACCTCCAAGGCCTGCTGGCTCGATGGAATGGTTCCGCGTGGTCCTTCGCCGGAGCAACGCTGGCGATGCTGAGTGACTGACACAACCCCGCACTCACAGGCTCTGTAACGCAGGGAGGCTAGGATCAGACCATGATCCTGGCCTCCCTGATTTTTGCCCTGCTTGCGGCGTTGCTCCACGTGTACATCTTCACGATGGAGTCCATCACATGGACCAAGCCAGCCACGTGGAAGCGGTTCAGCGTCACGTCGCAGGCTGATGCCGAAACCACCAAGCCGCTCGCCTACAACCAGGGCTTCTACAATCTGTTCCTGGCCATTGGCGCACTGGTAGGCATCATCGCAGTGGCCATGGGTGCACCCCAGGTTGGCTGGACCCTCGTATTCAGCTGCTGCGGTTCCATGCTTCTTGCAGCGCTGGTGCTCGCAGCGAGCGGCAAAAAGTACCTCCGCCCTGCGGTTCTCCAAGGGACAACGCCATTGCTCGCCGTCGTGCTTGGCGTGCTCGCCGTGACGCTGGGCTAGAGCCAGCGGGGCCGAGGCGCCTTAGTGCTCTGGCGGGCCACTCTGCGCGGCGGCCTGGTCCATCCACACAACCTCCCAGTGGTGGCCGTCGAGGTCGCGGAACGCCCTGCTGTACATGAATCCGAGGTCCTTGGGATCGTACGTCTCGGAACCTCCGGCTTCGAGCGCCTTAGTGGCCAGGGCATCAACACCTTCACGGCTGTCGGCGGAGATGGCAACAACGGCCGCGGCCGAGTTCCGGGTGTCCGCGATGGGCTGATCGGTGAACTGGCTGAACTTGTCGTGCGTCAGGAGCATTGTGTAGATGGTGTCGCTGAAGACGACGCAAGCGGCTGTCTCATCGGTGAAGTTTGGATTGATGGAGTAGCCAAGGGCCGTGTAGAAGGCCTTGGAGGCCTCGAGGTCGCTGACGGGCAGGTTCACGAAAATGGACGTAGTCATGGGTTCGATCCTGCCGGTGTTTCGCCATTCCGTCCAGAGCACGGCAGGCAGTTGTGGATAACGGACAGAGGCCGCCGACAGATTCGTTGCCATAGACTCAGGATTTGGCGTGTTGAGGTTCTATGGCCCTCTACCGCATCAATGAGCGCACTGCGCTGAACAAGGACCCGGTTGTACGTCGGGTCCATTGTTCTTTAAACAGTGCGATGAGCTGCTGCTCATCTGACACTAGACTATCTTTTTCTCCCTACTCGTTGTCACTTCCGCCGTTAGCCCTTAGCACCTGCCAACGCCACGACCGCTGGTCCCCATGGCACCCGGGGCGGACAATGGAGTCAACACGCAGGGGCGTGTATTCGTGGGGAGGGCCATGCAGCGGGCAAAGCCGGTTCAGCCTCCCGCCAGCCGGAGCGCGGCTGTGCCGGGAGCCTCAGCAGTGGGACCGCAACCGGCTGTGCAGCGTGATCCAGCAATCGACCTGGTCCGCTTCATCTGCCTCCTTCTGGTGGTCGCAGCCCACTGCATGATGGTGAGCCCCGTTCTGCACAGGGACGGGAAAGTCACCACGGGAAACACACTCATGGAGCAAAGCTGGTTCACGCCGGTGGTTTGGGTGCTCATGATCGTCCCGTTGTTCTTCGTCCTGGGCGGCGTCACTGGGTTGCAGTCGTGGCGGCGCTTGAAAGCACGCGGCGGCACAGGCTTCGACTTCGCCCAGCTGCGACTGCTTCGCCTGGTCCGCCCCGCCATGGCCCTGCTCGCCGTGATGTGGGCGGGGCTTTGGGCGGCCCTGCTCCTCGGCGTTGATCCACAGGTGATCCAGTTGATGACCACCGGGGCCGCGATGCCCCTCTGGTTCCTGGCCGCGTACCTCACAGCACAAGTCAGCATCCCGCTTATGGCCCGGCTCCATCAGCGTGCCCCACTGTCAACTTTGGGCATTCTCGTAGCGCTGATCATTACCGTCGACTCCCTCCGCGGCGCCGTCCCGGTTCTTGCCTTCGTCAACATGGTGTTTGTCTGGTGCGCAGTCCAGCAGCTCGGATTCCTCATGGCCGACGGCTTTTTTGAGCGTCGCAGCAGAACCTGGCTGGTAGGGGCGATCCTGGTCAGTAATGTGTTGCTCGGGCTGGTGACCGGTGTCGGCGTATATCCGGGCAACATGGTGGTGAACATCAACCCACCCAATCTTTGCCTGCTTCTGCTGGCCATTTCACAGACTGCCACGCTCCAACTTCTGGGCAAAGGCATACGCTGGATCGCCTCTGTGCGTTGGGTCCAGACGATCATCGCGGTGGCGGGCCGCCGGTCCATGACCGTTTACCTCTGGCATCTTCCTCTCCTGGTGGGCATGTCCGGACTCCTCTTGCTCGCCGACTTCCCCAAACCGGCCGCGGGCACAGCGGAATGGTGGTGGGCACGCATCCCCGTCTTCTTCGCCGTCATAGCCCTGCTGCTGCCGGTGGTGCTGCTCCTTGGCCGCCTCGAGAACCGTCCGACGGCGGCCAGCCACGCCCGGGGTCCCTCACGCACCGCTGTGGTGACCGCCGCCGTCGTGGTCCTTATCCCCGTTGCGGACGCCGCATTCAATGGCTTGACGCTGGCGCTCCTGGGTGGGGGAGCTGCCTGCTTCGCGCTCGCCGTCCTGCTGCTTGGCAGGGTCCCGACGCCGGTGCTGCCGCCGTCGGGGCCGGACGGGACGCCAACGTCCGGGGTAAAGCGGTCCACATTGCCAGCGCAGGGTTTACGTGCCAATCTCGAATCATGACCGAGCACACTGAATCATTGGCAGACTCGTTCCGCGCTGGCGTCACTACAGTTCGAAACGACAAATTCCATCGCTATGAACTCCGCGTAGACGGGGAGTTGGCGGTGATTTCCCAATTCATCGATAGGCCCGGTCACATCGATTTCACCCATACCGAGACAAAGTCCGCGTTCAAGGGCCAGGGCTTGGCCAAGGTGCTGGCACATTTTGCCTTGGACGATGTGGTGGCATCCGGTAAGCGCATCATTCCCCATTGCCCGTACATCGCCGCATACCTGCAAAAGCATGAGGGCTACGAGCAGGACGTCGATTGGCCTGCCGAGAAACCCGTGGGCGAGCCGGAGAACGAGTAGGGTTTTCGGGTCTCGTTTGACGCCTCCAGGGGCGCTGATAATGGACGCCTCCCAACTGAATAGTGCACCTTCCTGCCGGATCGTGTCGCTGAAATTGCGAGTAATTTAACCCCCTAGTCGTAAGTACCCTGCGATTCAAGTCATCCCGGAATTTGCTGTCACACTGGGCTTATGGGGAGCGATTTTGATACTGGTTCCAGCGGCGGAACCATCACCGCTGGACCAGTCACTGATCAGGTAATAATTGCGATGGTCCGCGGCGGCGACACCGATGCCTTCGACTCGTTGTACCGGCGGCATTTGGCTGCTGCGCAATACGTTGCGCGGGCGAATACTGATAACCCGAGTGACGCCGACGACATCGTTGCCGAGGCATTCGCATCAGTGTTCCAGGCCCTTAGCAGCGGCAAAGGACCACGGGAGTTCTTTCGCGCCTACCTGCTGACAGTGGTGCAGCGGACGGCGCATGCGCGGAACCGGAAAGCAAGGCTCACCCAGTCTGCCCCTGACGATGCCATGCTGGATACCGCCGTCGTCGATGCTGATCCCATCCTGAAGGAATTCGAATCCTCCGCCGTGGCGGCGGCGTTCAAGTCGCTGCCAGAACGTTGGCAAGCGGTGCTCTGGCATGTGGACATTGAGGGCATGAAGCCCGCCGCTGCTGCGCCGTTCATCGGTATCAGCCCCAATGGAGTGTCGTCTCTGCTCATACGGGCAAGGGAGGGACTGCGTCAGGCTTATTTGCAAAACCACGTGGTGGTGGCTCCGGACGATGAGTGTTCGGAGTATTCCGGCCAATTGGGCAAATATGCACGGAACGCCCTGAAACGGACTTCGCACGAAAAGGTCACTGCGCATCTGGAGACGTGCTCAAAGTGCACTGCACTGCTGTTTGAACTCAACCACATCCAAGGGGCCATGCGGGCGGCTCTCTTCCCCCTGGTGACCGGCATCGTGTTGACGCCTGGCGCGGTTGCGGGATTGCTCTCAGCATCGAACTCTTCCGCCCTCACAGGGGAAGGCCCTGCAACCGTTCGATCCCTCGGCCACGTGGGGAAGGTTGCTGCTGCTGCGGCCGTTGCTGCAGGGGTGGCGATTTTTGGTCTGGTCGCGTGGTTCGGGCAGTCCGGTGCCCAGGTCAATAACGCCGGCGATGCTCCAAGCACCTCCGCCGCGTCACCCTCGGCATCCAGCCCCTCGGCGTCCAGCCCCACGGCGTCCAGCCCCACAAGGGACGCACCCATCATGCCGTCCCCAGCTCAGCCAGCGGCGCAGTTGCCACAACCTTTTATAAGTGAAGAGGTTCGGCCGCATCCTGTGTCCGAGGAAATAGCCAAGCAGCGGGCAGCAGTTGTCACGAACTCCGGGACAGTGTCCTCAACCACCGAGGCCACGCCTTCAACGGCTGCCCCGTCACAGTCTGTCGACGCTGTTTTTGGCATGGAAGCTGGGGGCGGAGTACTCGAGCGCGATATCAGTGTGGGCTTTTCACTTCTGGGAGGCCCGGCATCAGGTTCCGGTGAAACAACCTTCAGCTTGCCGGAGAATGCCACCTTCATCCCGGGGAAATTCTCGGCACCGACCGGATGGTCGTGCTCAGATCCTGCTGCGGACAATCGGTTGATCCGCTGCACCACGGCGTCCATCGAACCGGCCAGCTTGGCATTCAAGATGGGCGTTTCCCTTGGGAATCCGGAAGTTGGCAGCACGTTGAGCTATCAATTCGGCGGTCAACACGTCCTTACCAAGTCCTTCGCCAACGGTTTTCACTAGGCTCTGGCGGCTTCCAAAACTTTTTCTATTTTCTCCGTCACGATTCGGCCTTGGCCAACACTAAGAGGCTGACAATATCTGTGCGCATCGGCTTCCTTGGAAGCGGAAGCACCAAGCGCAGCTGCCTGGGACTTGAGCCTGGGGCGCTTGGGGACGATGGAAAGATAAGCAACAGCCGTGAAGAATTCTCTCCTGGCCAGAACCTTGGTGATACTTCTCTCCACCCTTACTGCTGCTTCAGTGCTGGGCGGCCTTCAACTTTCTCCTGCGCAGGCGGTAACGCCATCAAAGCCACCTACCCCGTCAACATCCTCGACGCCCGATGCTACGCAGCCTGGCACTGTAGTGTTCTCGGAGAATTTCGAGCACGGTAGCCCCAACTCCGCCCTGGGTGCGCAGTCCTACTCCGCTCCCGGGTCAAAGCATTATGTTGGCAAGGGCGGCCAGTCGTACACAGGTTCTCCAGCTTGGATCGACGCCTCCAGGTGCAATGGCGTTATCCTGAGCTACCGGAATTCGACCACGCCCAGATGGGCGCAGTCCGGAACGGCGGCCGAAGGCAATGACAACAGGTGTGCCGAGCTCGCGGATATCCGCAGCTATCAGTACATGCGCATGTTGGCCTTGGCCATGGGTCAACAGTTCACCCCAGCTTCTCCCAGTACAAATCACGTCAACAGCTCATACACTGAATGCCCGTCCAGCAGTTCCAGCGGGTCGGCGTGCGATGCCATCCCGTCCGGTCCCACGGATGGAGTCATGTTCAGGACGGCGAGCCCCATCCCGGTGACCGCGGGTCACTATTACACTTTTGGCCTGAATACGGCGTACATGAATTGCGGCCTGGCTGCGGGCGATCCATCCTATCAATTCGCCACGGTTGATAGTGCTGGGGCGGTCACAGCCATCGGGAATCCACTTAACGGGTGCCAAACCTCGGACGATCCCAACGTGGAGTCCTTCCAGCAACAAGTGACCAGCGATGTCGGCGGAACTCCAGGAACCGTCACCAGGACCGTCAACATCAACTCGATGACGTCGAACACGGCGATCCAAGCCACCGGAAACTCCCTGTCGCTTGAAATGTGGAACAACAATGGCACCACCAACGGGAACGATGGCGCCTTTGACGATGTGCGCCTGATGGACGTGACTCCGCAATTGAAGCAATCCTTCACGCCCGCGGTGGTGGGCCCCGGCGGGATATCCACCCTCACCCTCACTGTCGCCAATACCAGCGAGCTCAACGCGAAGCATGACTGGTCCATCAACCAGGCGCTTCCTTCCGGACTGACGATCGCCGGAGATCCGAACATCGGGGGTACGTGCGTTCAGGTTCCCGGAACCGATCCACTCCTTCGCTCTGCAGCAGCGGGCAGCGGAACTCTTTCGATCTTGGGCGGTGACCTCCGTTCGGGTCAGGCCTCGTGCACGGTTGTGGTGAATGTGACTGCTGCCGCGGACGGCACCTATGCCAGCTCGTCCTCGGATATTGCGACGAATTTGAACCCTCCTGCCCAGGCTTCCCTTGTGGTCCGGGCTCCCCGGATAACGCTGGGCAAAGCGCTGAGCACGGCGCGTGCCACGGGTTCTGACCAATTCACCATGGAGATCCGTGCGGGGTCTCCTACTGGTCCCGTGGTAAATGCCATCAATCACTCCACTACCTCCGGATCTGTGGCAGACATCGCCGCTGGTACTGGTGTCACAGGTCAGACAACGGCCAACGCAGGCACTACCTACTACCTCACGGAAGCGGGCGGCATCCCGTCCAACTACCTCCGGAGCATCACCTGTGCGGACGCGGCTGGCCTGCAGCCGAATTTGCCTGTGGGAGCGGCGGTTGACCGGCCGTTTGCACTTACACCCGTCGCCGGCGCAGACATCACGTGCATTTTGACTGGCACCGCTGCGGCCCTTCCCGGCCTCGGGTTTACTCACGGCGCTGATGCCTCCGCTGTCCACTCGCCAGCGCAGGTGGGAGATGTGATTCGCTACAGCTTTGGGGCAACGAACAGTGGAAACGTGCCATTGAGGGATGTGGTCATCAACAACACCCTTGCCGGACTTCCGGAATTGGCATACTCGTGGCCCGGAATCCCAGGTCAGTTGCTACCGGGGCAAACACTGACCGCTGTTGCTGCTTACAGGATCACCCAAACAGACCTCGACGCCGGTAAGGTCGCCAACTCGGCTGCGCTCGCCGGCGTTCCAGGCGCCGGCGGCCTCACGGCCTCGTTGCCGGTGACTACAGATACACCGCTGTCACCGGATGCGCGCCTGGAATTCTCCACGACTGCGGATGCCTCTGCGGTGGGAGATCCCGCTCAGGTGGGCCAGGTCATCACGTATAATTTCATGGCGAAAAACGCCGGAAACGCCGCCCTCAAGGCGGTCTCCATTGAGGACCAAGTGCGGGGACGCGGGCCACTGGCCTACGCGTGGCCCGGAGTCGCCGGTGAACTGCTGCCTGGTGAAACTGTGACTGCTTCGGCAAGCTACAAACTCACGTGGTGGGACGTCAAAGCGGGCAACATCACTAACGCGGCAACAGCTACGGGGAAGGCCTCGGCAGGTGGGTGGGTAACCACGCATCCTGCCACAACGGCAATAGCATTCCCGCGGACAGGGCAGAAGGAGACTGCGGAGGCTTTCCAACGGCTGGCAGTTCAATCAGAACGAGAGGCCGCTTCGCGCGCCGTTCCGAATGGGTCAGTCTCGAAACAGCCCGAGGAGCAGGGTCAGCCCGGCGAGTCCGTGACCGCTACCAATTCATCGGCCGGAGCATTGGCCTCCACGGGAGTCACTCTTACCTTGCTGCCGGTTGCTGTCCTCATCCTTTCCGGTCTGGTCCTGTTCGTAATGGGACGCCGCAAAGCTGTCCGGAGTCAGGAGCAGGTCTAGGTACTGGAGCGTTTCTTCTGCCACTGCCAGGCGTGCCAGAACAGGAGGGCGGCCGTGACCAGGATGGTCCCTGGAATCACGTAGGGCACGGACTGGAGGACCATAAAGTTTACTTGGGCTGAAGGACTTGGCGCCGTCGGACCGGTCATTGCCGCGACGGCGTCGAAAGCCCAGAAGCAAAACCACACCAACCCAGCGTCCAGCACCCAAAGGGCCACGACGAAGGGGTTCACGAGTACCCGACTCCGCCCCCGTTCAGGGGTTTCCGGGTCGTGTGGACTCACTGCCCGCACCGCATTCCCGTGTTCATCGATCTCGCGGAATCCGATCCGCTCGTGTACGTCGTCAGCCACTGGTCCCCCAACCGTCGAGTTTCTGTGCCGTTGACTCTACAGCTCTTGGCTATAAGCCGGGGTATTTTCCACGGGGCCAGCTTCCAACAAAAGTCAATGACGCGTCCTCTTCCCCACATTCGGCGAAAATACGGGCATCAGGCGAAATAGATCACAAAAGTTTGACGAAAAGGTAAGCCTAAGTAAGGCTTACCTTGCTAACTAGCGCCCAATGATGGAAGGAAGCTGACGTGACGTCACCAAGTGTCGAAGAGCGGATCGCTCAGGAGCAGGACTTTGGCTCCAAGGTGGAGCTGGCCCTCGCTGCCACAAACCAGCTGTTCAACGCACGAAATTCGCCCAGCTATGTGGCGCAGGTTCTTCAGGGAGTCAACGCTGTCTCCACCAAAGTCCAGCGCACCGCCCGGCCGTTTACCGGCGTCGGGCATGCAGAACTGAAGGCCATGGTTGGTGCGATCGATCTTGAACGTCCGCTGCCGGATATGGCTGCTGCCCTGGAGGAGCTTGACGAGCTCTACCTCAAGGACGCGATCTACTTCCACGATTCCCGTTACGCGGCGCACCTGAACTGCCCGGTGGTCATTCCCGCTTTGGTTGGTGAAGCTGTGCTTTCGGCCATGAATTCCTCCATGGACACGTGGGACCAGAGTGCCGGCGCCACCATGATCGAGCGGCGACTCATCGATTGGACTGCTGGGCGGATCGGTTTTGATACCGCCGCCGATGGTGTCTTCACCTCAGGTGGGAGCCAGTCCAACTTCCAGGCGTTGCTGATCGCCCGCAACCACGCCGTGGCAAAGCTCCGGGCCACGAATGGCGACGCGCGCCTGCCCCACCTCCTTGAACGGCTCCGGATTTTCACGTCCGCAGACAGCCACTTCAGCATCCAGAAGTCCGCTTCCATGCTGGGGCTCGGCTTCGATGCCGTCATCTCCGTGCCCACCGCTGACGATCACCGCATGGACCCCACCGCGCTTGCGGCTGCTTTGGCGGAAGCGCACGACGCCGGCTTGGTAGCGATGGCGGTCGTGGCCACTGCCGGGACCACCGACTTTGGTTCGGTTGATCCGCTCTCCGAAGTGGCGGCCTTGGTGCGGGCCTATGATTCCTGGCTTCACGTCGACGCAGCTTACGGCGGAGGCCTCATCGTCTCCGGCCGCTACCGCCACCTCCTGAACGGGATCCTTCTGGCGGACTCCATCACTATTGACTTCCATAAGACCTTCTTCCAGCCTGTCAGCTCCAGCGCGGTCCTGGTCCGCAACGGCTCCATGATGCGCCACGTCACCTACTACGCGGACTACCTGAATCCGGAGAGCGCCGCGAAGGCTGAAATTCCCAATCAGGTGGACAAGAGCATCCAGACCACCCGCCGCTTCGATGCCCTGAAGCTGTGGCTCACCTTGCGCATCATGGGCGCCGACGCCATTGGTGCGCTGTTCGACGAAGCAATCGACCTCGCCGGCCGTGTGGGAACCCTGTTGGTGGATGACGCCGACTTCGAACTCGCCGCCACACCCCAGTTGAGCACTTTGGTATTCCGCTACCGTCCGGCCGTTGACGGCGTGACCTTGGACGAGGATGCCTCAGACGTCATCAACCCTGCCATCCGGGCAGCAATCTTCGCTTCGGGCGAAGCCGTGGTTGCCGGCACCAAGGTGGCTGGCCGCCACTACCTCAAATTCACCCTTCTCAACGCCGAGGCGTCCCTGAGGGACATCGAGGAAATCATCGAACTTATCCGCCGGACGGGCGCCAGCCTGCTCGCGACCACCACGGAGGCTGCAGCGTGAGCACCCCGGACAACAGCAGGATTTACGACGTCGCTGGCATCGGCGTCGGGCCCTTCAACCTGGGTCTCGCCGCGCTAAGTGAGCCGGTTGACGGCCTGGACTGCGTCTTCCTTGAACGTCGCGAATCCTTCGATTGGCACCCCGGCATGATGCTGGAGCCCGCGCACCTGCAGGTCCCGTTCATGGCTGACCTCGTCACTTTGGCCGATCCGACGTCCCCTTACTCATTTTTGAACTTCCTCAAGCAGACCGGACCGTTGTATCGCTTCTACATCCGGGAAAACTTCTACCCGCTTCGGGCGGAATACAACCAGTACTGCCAGTGGGTGGCCGGCCAGCTTGAGTCGGTGCGTTTTAGCACAGATGTGCTGGATGTGGCGTACGACGACGGCGTGTACCGCCTTTCGGTGCAGGGTCCGGAAGGCGCTGAGGTTCTTCACGCCCGGAAGTTGATCCTGGGAACAGGCACCTCGCCATATGTTCCGGACTCCTGTGCAGGGATTGTGGATGGCGGCGGACTTGTCCTCCACAACGCCGAGTACCTGTCGAGGAAGAGTGAGCTGCAGTCCAAGCGCAGCATCACCATCGTCGGCAGCGGCCAGAGTGCCGCGGAGCTCTACTACGAACTCCTTCAGGAAATCGACGTGTACGGCTACCAGCTGAACTGGGTGACCCGCTCGGACCGCTTCTTCCCCTTGGAGTACACCAAGCTCACCCTTGAAATGACCTCGCCGGAGTACGTGGACTACTTCCACTCACTGCCGGGGGAGCAGCGCGATTCCCTGATCAAGAGCCAGAAGAACCTGTACAAGGGCATCAACTCGGACCTGATCGACGACATCTACGATCTCCTGTACACCAAGAGCCTGTCCGGCATGGTGGATACGCAGCTGCACACGCACTCCTCGCTAACATCCGCTGAATGGGACCCGGCCACGGGCACCCACACACTGCAGTTGCACCACGGGGAACACTGCCGCGATTTCAGCCTGGAGTGCGAAGCCGTGGTTCTCGCCACCGGCTACACCTACAAGGAGCCCGCCTTCCTGGCCGGCATCCAGAACCGGATCCGCCGCGACGCCAAGGGCCGCTTCGACGTCGAACGAAACTATGGAACCGGCGTCGAACCCGGCGAAATCTTCGTCCAGAACGCCGAGCTTCACACCCACGGATTCGTCACGCCGGACCTTGGCATGGCTGCCTACCGCAACTCCTGCATCCTGCGGGAAATCACCGGCCGTGAGGTCTATCCGATCGAGCGGAGCATCGCGTTCCAGCAGTTCGGCGCGCCAGCCCCAGTTGCTTCAACAGCTCCGAACACCGTGGGGGCCGCTGTATGAGCTTCACCTTCCGACCGGTCGACCCCGTAGCGGATGCACCTGTCCTCCACAGCTGGGTCAGTCAGGAGTATGCACGGTTCTGGGGCATGGTTTCGGCAACCGAGCAGGACGTTGTGGAGGAGTACTCGCGAATCGTCGAATCAGGTCACCATCAGGTGTTCCTGGGGCTCGACGACGGCGTGCCCGCCTTCCTCATGGAGCGGTATCGTCCCGAGTCGTCGCCGTTGGCAGACGTTTACGAGGTCCAGAGCGGCGATGTGGGTATGCACCTCCTGGTGTCTCCGCCCAGTGGCGAGCCGCGGCCCGGCTACACCACAGCCGTCATGCAGTCCGTCATGGCCGAACTGTTCGCCGACCCCGCAACCCGGCGGGTCGTCGTCGAGCCTGACGCCCGCAACCACAAAATCCATGTGCTGAACGAGAAGGTGGGCTTCCGCCCGCATGGAGTGGTGACCCTTCCCGCCGTCGATCCTGCCGAAGACCACAAGCAGGGGCTCCTAAGCTTCTGCACGCGCGAGGATTTCCTCGCAACCCTGACCCCGATTCTGGCCGCGACTGTCGCGGCGACCAGAGGAGATTTCCTGTGACCACTACTGCCGAAGCCACCCTCCACGAGGTAGCCGAATCCGTCTCCCACCTGACCCCGGAGCGTTGGGTCGTGGCCAACAGACACTTGGTCCGCAAGGCGATCGCCGAATTCTCACACGAGCGGATCCTGGTTCCGGAGCTGATCCGTGAGGAGGGCGCCGGCGTCGGGCTGTACAAGGTTGTCAGCGACGACGCCACCGCTGAGTACCGCTTCCGTGCGCGGCTCTTGGCGCTTGAACACTGGTCCGTGTCCGCTGAGTCGATTGCCCGGCTGCGCGGCACCGATGAGCTGACGCTGGATGCCTTGGATTTCATCACGGAATTCCACGAGGCACTGGCCATCCGGCAAGAGATGCTGCCCGTCTACCTGGAGGAAATCAGCAGCACACTCGCCAGCCACGCCTACAAGCAGGGCAAGCCTTTTAGCTCCCGCGAGTTGGCGGCGGGCATCACCCGCGGCGCGGACCGGGCGGCCGATTTCCAAGCGATCGAGCACAGCATGACCGAGGGGCATCCATGCTTCGTTGCAAACAACGGCCGGCTGGGTTTCGGTATCGCCGATTACCATGCGTTCGCGCCGGAAACCGGTGCCGTGGTGAAGCTTCAGTGGATCGCCGTGTATCGCAGTAAAGCCGTCTTTGCGTCCAGCGCAGGCTTGGATTACCGGACGCACTTTGAGGCCGAACTTGGAGCTGCAACACTGTCATGGTTCAACGCGGAACTTGCCGCTTCCGGCCTTGATCCTGAGGACTACCTGCTCATGCCGGTGCACCCCTGGCAATGGGACAACAAGCTCACAGTGACGTTCGCGGCAGAAATCGCCCAGCGCCACATCGTAAACCTGGGCAGCGGCGAGGACTCCTATCAGGCGCAGCAGTCCATCCGTACGTTCTTCAACACCACCTCACCGGAGAAGGCGTACGTCAAAACGGCCATGTCCGTACTGAACATGGGCTTCATGCGTGGTCTTTCCCCGCAGTACATGAAGGCAACGCCGGCCATCAATGATTGGCTGCAGGAACTGATCGGCAATGACCAGGAGCTCCAGAACCGGGGCTTGGCCATGATCCGTGAAACGGCGGCCATCGGCTACCACAACCACTATTACGAGGCTGCATCGGGCAAGGGGTCCCCGTACCGGAAGATGCTCTCGGCTCTGTGGAGGGAAAGTCCCCTTCCGATGCTCAAGGACGGCCAGCAGTTGGCAACCATGGCGTCCTTGTTGCATGTGGATTCCTCCGGCGCGTCAGTGGTCTCGTCCCTGATTCAGCGCTCCGGGTTGGCTCCAACTCAGTGGCTGCGCCGCTACTTCGAGACATACCTCGTTCCGTTGGTCCACTGCCTCTACGAGTATGAGCTCGCGTTCATGCCTCACGGTGAGAATGTCATCCTGATCCTCGAGGACGGCGTGCCGGTACGGGCGATCATGAAGGACATTGCCGAGGAAATTGTGGTCATGGGGGACCGGCTGGACCTGCCCGAGGAAGTCTCCCGCATCAAGGCCGAGATTCCCGCTGAAGAAATGGTCCTCGCGATCTTCACTGACGTGTTCGACTGTATCTTCCGTTTCCTCGGGGCCATCCTTGTGGAGGACGGGACGCTCCAGGAAGACGAATTCTGGGGGACGGCAGCTGCCGTAGTTCGCGAATATCAGGAACGGCATCCGGAACTAGCGGACCAATTCGCCATGCATGATCTGTTCGCTTCGGACTTCGAGTTGTCCTGCCTTAACCGGCTGCAGCTGCGGAACAACCAGCAGATGCTCGATATCTCGGATCCGTCCGGTGGATTGCAGATGGCTGGCCCACTGGCCAACCCCTTGGCAAAGTTCGCTTAAGCGGAAAATTGGCGGAGGCGCCGCCGGGAAAAATTGCTTCATCCGGTGGCGCCTCCTCATGACTGGCTGCCTGATCCGACCCCAGGCAGCTGCCACGCCTATGTAGTACTAATTGCCGCTGAATCGTGTTGCGAAAAAGGGCACGGCTTCGCGGCATCTTCCTATTCCATGGCGTTCCTTATCAGGCTGACCGTCTGTATCGAAGGCCAGCGATTGCCCGGTCGCACTCCGCTCGCGACGTGGGAAAGTCCAGGAATTCCACGAGCGTTCGCCGTCCAACGCCCAGGTGTAGCCCGTCGATGCGCTGCAGACAGCGGAACAATGCCTTGTAGCTCTCCCGCTTGCGGGTCATCATGGTGTGAATGCTTCCGCGATGATAGGCGGCAGTGGCTTCCACTGCCGCAAGTTCCCCTCTGCATATCTGTCCGATTTCGGCCAACATTTCCCAGCTCAGCAGCTTGCCGCCTTCAGACCATCCCAGATGAAGGGTCGCTATCGTGTGGCTTCTCCGCCGGGCGCTGGGGCGGAGCGACATTTCATGGATCAGCCGTTCAAAGTGCGCCATGGTTGCAAGCCCTGTATAGACGTCCGTGCAGGAGAAGGGCTCGAGGCGTTCATTTTCCGTCGCCCATCCCTCCACGAGATCCCGCATCGAACCGTCATCGGCAGGCACGCCTGCGGCCTCAAAAAAGGCACTGAAATCCTGCATGGTTTCGCGGACTCCAACGCCGTGATAGGCGCGGGACGCCCCGAGATTCTTGGCAGACATTTGCAGCTCACCACCCTCCGCTTGGGTCTTCAGCATGTCCTCGACTTCAGGAACGAGCCAATCACCCGGGAATAGCCATCCGGCTTGCTCACTACGTTGTCGCCAGCGCCCACGGAGCTGTAAGGACCTGCTTTCGATTTTCAGATGAGCGCGTTGATCTTTCATGTCCAATGAGTGCCATTGAGCGCCAAGTCATGACGCAATTTCGTCCAAATACTGGACATCGTTCTCCCTTGGACATGGTTCCATCCGCGGCCAGAAAAAGTTTTCGTTTTTTGCGGCATGAACTTTTCCCACGCCGCACTCATTGACTGGAGACCAACCCTGCCGGACGCAAATGGATGGTCTCTCTTGATGTAACTGTCTTGCTCGTCGGTTGAGGGGTCGACCGGGTCACTGTTCTTTGGAAGGAACCCCTTGAAGTATCCGGTTGGGAAGATTACGGCGTTCGTTGCCGCGTTGATGATGGTCCTGGGAGGGCTTTCATTCGGGACGCTGGGCTTCGGGACACCGGCTCAGGCTTACGAGATCGCGACCGCCCCGGCGACCCTCAATGGTCCCGGTACTGTCGCCACACTTTCCATGCCTGGGTCTGGTCTGACCACCACCTATGGCCAGTCGGGTTATACCTACATGGTGGGCCGATCAACGATCGGCAGCCGTGGATATGTGGCCTCTGATTTCTCACAAAACGTAGGAACCGGGGCCCCTGCTGTTGAATTCGCCACCCACGCAGTCAATAATTGCGCGGCAACCGGCCCCTGTAGCGGCTTGGGGACCGTCACGATCGCGTTCAGCCAGCCGGTGAGGAATCCCGTGCTCAACATCGCTGGCCTCGGCGGAGAGGTCGACTTGGATGAAACTGACAACGGGAGTGTCGACCGACAATCCCAGTTGAGCGCCGTCCTTAACCTCGCAACCCCAGGCCTGACGATGACCAAGCTGTCGGGTGGCAACCTTTCGGTGGCAAACAACGCCATCACTACTAGCAACAACAATGCCGGAACGGCGTGTAATACGAGTGTGCAGACCGGCACACCCGACCCTGTCGACGCACAGGCTACGGCAGGATGTGGATCGGTCCGCATCAACGGCATCGTGACCACGTTGACTTTCAACATCAGCAGCGTCTTCATTCCAGTCAGCAGCACGATGCCCGGTTACACCGACAACGACATCACACACATCGGAGACCACAACCAGGACAACTTCGTCATTGCGATGAGCGCTCTGCAGGATTTCGGTGATGCTCCGGCCAGTTATGACCAAGGCAGTGCTGCCCGGGCTGTTCTGTCGGACGTGACTCTTGGGCCGAACGTCACTGAGGACAACGCGACGGTTGCCAACGGCACCGCCTCGCCGAATGCGGGTCTGACGGCGGCCCAGGACCTGATGGACGACGGCGTGGTGCTGGCTCCGATGGTGCAGGGTGCTACCAGCTACTCGACAACGGTGGCGATCAGCGGGGCCAGTAAAGCAGGCATGACCTGTGGGTGGATTGATTTCAACAAGGACGGGATTTTCAATAACACTGCCGAGCGCGCCTGCGCTTCCTTCTTGGCGGGTGCCACGACCGCCACACTGACCTGGACGTCGATCGCTCCCGTGACTGCGGGGACGACGTATGCGCGGTTCCGGATCGGCTACGCCACCGCCCAGGTCCAGCTCCCGATCGGACCCTCCGATTCCGGCGAAGTGGAGGATTACATCTTCACGGTCGCTCCGGCCGCTGCTCCGGCGATCACGCTGGTGAAGACGGTGAACAAGACCACGCTGGTGGCCGGTGAAACGGCCACGTACACGTTCGTGGCGAAAAACACGGGCAACGTGACGCTGACCTCGGTGGTCATCGCCGAGACGCAGTTCTCCGGAACCGGCACGATGTCGGCCCTGTCCTATGCCTGGCCTGGCCTTCCCGGGATTCTTTTGCCCGGGCAGTCCGTGACCGCGACCGCGACATATGTGGTCACGGCGCCGGATGTCACCACGGGGTTGTTGACCAACACGGCGAAGGTCACCGGGAACCCGCCCCTGGGTTTGCCCGTCACGGCGGTCGATGACGCGCAGGTCACCGCACCGGCGGCGTGGAAGATCAAAAAGACCGCCACGGTCAACGGGGTGGTTCCTGTGAACGGGTCTGTCAGCCCGGGGCAGACCATCGTGTACACGGTCACGGCCACGAGTATCAGCGGCACCATCACCGGGGTTGTGCTGAAGGACAACCTGGGGGAGGTCCTGGATGACGCGACGTTCGTGTCCGGGTCAGCGACCCTGGTGATCGGCACGGGAACACCCGTGGCGGTAGCCAATCCCGTACCGCCCTCCACCCTGCTGAGCACTGCACCGTTCACGTTGCCGGCCGGGCAGACGGCCACCTTGAAGTACAGCGTCGTGGTCAAGGCCGGGGCGTGGAATAAGGAGCTTGTCAACATGGTGACGGGCACGGCGACCACCACGCCACCGCAGACGTGCGCACCAGGTTCCAGCGGGCCGGGTCCTGACTGCACCACCACGCACCGCACCCCGGGCAAGGTGTTGATCGAGAAGATCGGCGAGTCCTCCGGCGGCACCTGGGTGCCGATGGCCGGCTCCACCTGGGCCGTGCACGTGGACAACAACGGCGCCCCCGGCGCCCTCCTGGCCAGCCCGGTCGTCACCGCCGTGGCCGGGCAAACCGGCCGGTTCCAACTCGAAGGAATCCAGCCCGGAACCTACTGGCTGAAGGAAACCAAGGCCCCGGCCGGGTTCAACCTGCTCGCCGAACCGGTGAAATTCACCATCACCACCACCGGTGCCGTGACCCTGGGCCAAGGTGCGGGAGGCGGGGTAGTGACCAGCACCGACACCGACGGGGACGGGATTTTCCTCCTCACGGTCCGGGACGTGCCGGCACTGAAGTTGCCCGAGTCCGGCGGCATCGGCTGGTGGCCCTTCACCACCACCGGATCCGCCCTGCTGGTCGGCGCCCTCGCACTGACCCTGGCCGGCAACCGCCGCCGCCGGAACGAGCCTGTCGCTACCTGACACGTGTCGATCACTACCAAGTAAGAGTTCCCCCGGCCCCCGCTGCGTGTTGCGGGGGCCGGGCGGTGCATGTCCATTACCGAGCACCACCACGATGAAATCATCACGATGAAAGAGGAAAACACAGTGAGTAATCACCACACCGGGCGGCTTTGGAAGACCGCCGCCGCTACGATCGCCGGGGCGGTGTTGGCGATGTCCTTCTCCGTGGCCCCGGCCTCGGCTGCGCCCCTGGTTGATGGGGACAAGACCGGTTCGATCACGGTCCACAAGTTCGAGCGTCCCTCCACTCCGACGGGCCTGCCGAACAACGGCACGTCCGTGGACACCACCGGCCTGACACCGTTGGCCGGTATCGAGTTCACGATCCAGCAGGTCAACACCATTGACCTGTCCACCAACGCCGGCTGGGACGCCGCGCACAACCTCTCGGGCGTGTTCGCCCCGGCCAACCCCGCGGGCTCGATCACCGGCGCCGGGTACACCCTGGGCGCTGCCCAGGCGAAGACCACCGACGCTGCCGGGACCGCCGGGTTCACCGCGTTGCCGGTGGGCCTGTACCTGGTGACGGAAACGAACTACCCGGCCGGTGTGACCCCGTCGGCCCCGTTCCTGGTTTCCGTGCCGTTGACGGACCCGGATAACAAGGACAACTGGATCTATGACGTCCACGTCTACCCGAAGAACTCCGTTGCCGGGGCCGAGAAGACCGTCACGGATGCCCCTGACGTGAAACTCGGGGACCAGATCGACTTCACGATCACCGGTGACATCCCGAACGAAACCGTCATCGATGGCTACAAGATCGTGGACGTCCTGGACCCGAAGCTGACCTACGTCGGCGCGTCCGCGACCCTCGTTGATGGCACGCCCATCACGGCCGGCACGGACTACACCGTGAGCTTCGACGCCGCGACCAACACCGTCTCGGTCATCTTCACCCCCGCCGGCCGGGCGAAACTGGCAGCACACAACACCACGCGTGTGCAGGTCATGGTCAACACCAAGGTCAACACCATCGGCGAAATCGAAAACGAAGCCCTCGTCTACCCGAACGCTGCCAGCTTCAACGTTGCACCGGGCCAGCCCGGTGGCCCGATCGTCACGCCCCCGGTCGTGACCAAGTGGGGCGAAATGACGCTGCAGAAGGTCAACGAGAACGGTGCAGCCCTTGCCGGTGCCGCGTTCTCGGTTTACACCAACCAGGCTGACGCCAAGGCCGGGACGAACCCGGTTGACCTCAACGGCCAGACGGTCTTCACCGTCGCCGCTGACGGCACGCTGACGATCTCGGGCCTGCGGTACTCGGACTGGGCCAACGGCGCAGCCGTGGCACCCGGAACCCCGGACTACCGCACGTACTACCTGGTAGAGACCACCGCCCCGGCAGGCTATGAACTGCTCGCCGAGCCGGTGTCCTTCCTGATCAACGCCGCCACCACCACGGTCGGTATCGACCTGAGCGTGAAGAACATCCCCTCCAACAGCGGCTTCCAGCTGCCGCTGACCGGTGGCGTGGGAACCGGCATTCTCTACGCAGCCGGTGCCCTCCTGGTCGTCGGCGCAGCCCTGATGTTCGTCCGCAACCGCCGCACCAGCAACAACTAACACCAGCAACAACCAACACTGCAGGGGCCGCTACCCGCGGCCCCCGCAGTGACCCCAAGTGGGGAAGAACGCCAACCACGCGCTCTTCCCCACTTGCATTCCACTTTCACTCTTCCAACCGACTCACCCAGCTACAGGATTTTGATGACACAGGCACCAACCCGCACCCGTCGTGGACTCCGGCATCTGACCGGACCGTGGAGCCGCCAACGGCTCCTGATCGTGCTGGTGGCGGTCATCGGCGTCGGAATCCTGCTTTATCCCACCGCCGCAGCCTGGTTCTCGGACCGGATCCATGCCACCGAGATCAGCGGCTACGTGGATTCTGTCCAGACGATGAACCCCTCCGCTAAGAAGTCCCTGCTGGACCAGGCACGCGAGTTCAATGAAGAACTGCCCTCAGGACCCCTCCGGGACCCCTACTCCTTGAATGAAGCAGGCGAGCAAACCACCATCGGCGCCGGCTCCGAGGCGTACAAGAAGATGCTGGCTGTGGGGCCCGGAGGGATGATGGGCCGCATCAGCATTCCCTCCATCCACGCAGATTTGCCCATCTTCCATGGCACGGACGAGGACACCCTCTCCAAAGGCGCCGGCCACCTCTTCGGGTCCGCGCTGCCCGTGGGCGGCAAAGGCACTCACAGTGTGTTGAGTGCTCATTCAGGATTCGTCAACGCCACTCTGTTCGACGACCTGGACAAAGTCCACGAAGGCGACGTCTTCAGCATCAACGTGCTCGATGAAACCCTTTATTACAAGGTCGACCAAATCCTCACGGTGCTTCCGGACCAAACCGAGGCCTTGCGCAAAGTGGAGGGCAAGGATTACCTCACCCTCATTACGTGCACACCCAAAGGCATCAACAGCCACCGACTCCTGGTTCGCGGCGAACGAACCACTGCACCCACCAGCGCTGACGGACCCCGCACCTTGCCGTCCACAACAGCCGACCCCGGATTCCCCTGGTGGATTCTTGGCATCACCGGCTCGATAGTGCTGGCCATCATCGCCACCAAGCCGCGCAGGCGATCCTCTGACGAAGAGCAGGCGATACCCTCTGACGAAGAGCATTTGATCTTCTGACGAAGAGCACTCGACCCTCTGAAGAAAAGACAGGGCGCCGGAGGCGTTCAGCGCATAGTCTAGGCGCATGACGACTCGAGCCAATGAACTCACCGCCCTGGTCACCGGTGCCACGGCTGGGCTCGGTGCGGAATTCGCGCGCCAGCTCGCCGAAGCCGGACACCACCTCGTCCTGGTAGCCCGCGATGAAGAACGCCTCAAAGAAAAGGCCGAGGAGTTCGAACGCGACTTTAGTATCTCGGCGGAGGTTCTGTCCGCCGACCTGACCACCGACGTCGGGGTTTCCTTGGTGGCCGACCGCTTGCGGGACGCTGCTCGACCTGTGGATGTCCTTGTCAACAACGCCGGAATCGGACTGCTGAAGTCGTTCGAGCAGAACGAGTTGGAGGACGAAAGGCGGCATCTCCGCCTCCACGTGCAGACACCCATGGAGCTGTGCCACGCGGCGCTTGAAGTCATGCTGGCTCGTGGCAAAGGCCGGATCATCAACGTTGCGAGCGTCGCAGCCTTCGCCAACAGGGGAACCTACTCGGCGGCCAAAGCCTGGCAGGTGACGTTCAGCCGTTGGGCAAATATTGCGTATGGGAAGTCGGGCGTGCAGGTCACAGCGGTTTGCCCTGGCTTCACGCACACCGAATTCCACGACCGCATGGGCATGGATAAGTCCGTGGCGCCGCGGTTCCTGTGGCTCAGCGCCGAGCGCGTGGTGCGGGAAGGGCTGGAGGACAACGGCAAGGGCAAGGCTGTTTCCATCCCGACGCGTCGATACAAAGTGGTGAGCTTCTTTGCGCGTATCTTGCCGGCGAAGCTTACTTCCGGCCCGCCGCGCCGGCCCCTGCAGCCCTAAGAACAGGAACGACAGGTGCCCTGACCAGCACTGCTACCGCGATTCCAATCACCGCTCCGACGAACGTCTCAACAGCGCGCTCCATCACCAGTACGCCCGGATCCATGGGCGACGCCAGTTGGGCGATCAGCAGGACCACGGGCGTGAAGAACACCATGGCCCAGCCATAGTGCCGCGCCATGAACAGCTCAGTGGGAAACTGGCACAGGACCACCACAATGGCCAGGACCACGGCAGCGTGGCCGGGGAAATACTGCAGCGGTGACAACGGAGTTGGGAAAAGTACGACGGCGACTACCGCCAAACCGAGGAACGTTCCCACGATGCGGTGGATGCCTCTGTGGATGCGGCTCGGGAGGTCCGCGCCAGCCAGCGGGACGGCGGCTGCGGCCATGGCCCAATGCGGATGCCCGCTCCCACTGAGAACTCCACACACGCCGGCAGCACTGACAGCGAGGGTGTAGCGGGCGGCATGAACAAGGGCAGATTGCCGTAAGGGTCCGCGGAGGACGGGGACGTCGCGGGCAGCGCCCGGCTCCCACCTTCGATGCCGAAGCCAGCCGGCGAATCCAACAAGAATCGAAAACGCCGCCGAAGCCGTGCCGATCAGCACCGCCGCCAGGAACGGAACGCTGGTGGGGACCGAAGCGCACGCCCCCAACGCGAGAATGCCGAAGAACGGCCCGATCGGCTTAAGACGCACGGCGTCTGCATATAAGGAACCCGCACCGGCAAAGAGCGTCGCCACCAACACCAGCCACCAGGACTGGATGTGGTTCACGGAAAGAAACGTGCCAATGGTGAGTCCGCCAACCAGAACAAGCGCGGCTTGGGCTTGGTGTTTCAGCCGCAGCTGGTGGGTCTCGTTGCGTCCGTACATTCCAGTGAGCGCGCCGAACACCGCATACATCATGAGGTCCGGGCGGCCTACCAGAATCAAGACCAGCCCCGGAACTGCGACGCTGAGGGCCACCCGAACGGCGGAGAGACGGTCGTTGTTCGCCGGCCCTAATCTATGGAGCTCCCGGGCGTGCGCCATGAATGCGGGCACGGGAAACACCACCAATCATTCGGGGCTTGTGGGCGAGCTATCTGTATCGAAAATTATCAGGAGCAGCGGGTGGGCCGCCATAAGCCGGGTCACAACGCGTAGTAAGGCACTGGCAGTACCCCTTACGTCAGTACCTCCCATATGAGTCGAGAACGTTGTTGACTGGATCAAACGAGTTACTTGGATCAACAGGAGGCATCATGCACACACGGACACTTGGGCAAGGGTTGAAGGTCTCGGCCATCGGTCTGGGCTGCATGGGCATGTCCCAAAGCTACGGCCCCAACCCGGGGGACCGGACGGCGATGATTAAGGTACTTCGTGAAGCGGTGGACCTTGGTATCAACTTCTTTGATACGGCCGAGGTGTACGGGCCGTTCGTCAATGAGGAACTCGTCGGAGAGGCGCTTGCTCCTCTCAAGGACCAGGTGGTCATTGCCACGAAATTCGGCTGGCGCATCGAAGATGGCAAGTCGGTTGGCTTGGACAGTTATCCTGAACGGATCAAGCGAGTGGCGGACGAATCGCTCCGCAGGCTTGGGGTGGAGACCCTGGACCTTTTTTATCAGCACCGCGTCGATCCAAACGTGCCCATCGAAGACGTCGCCGGAGCTGTGGGTGAGCTCGTCCAAGAGGGAAAAGTACGCCACTTCGGCCTGTCCGAGGCCTCCGCCGCCACGATTCGTGCAGCCCACGGAGTCTTTCCCGTGACCGCTGTCCAGAGTGAATATTCGTTGTGGACACGGGATCCGGAACCGGAGGTGCTGCCAACGCTCGCGGAACTTGGCATTGGCTTTGTCCCGTTCAGCCCACTCGGCAAGGGATTCCTCACGGGCACCGTGGATCCGTCCACCCAATTTTCGTCGGGTGACGTCCGCGGCACTATCCCTCGATTCACGGCAGAAAACCGGGCAGCCAACCAAGCACTGGTGGATCACGTGGCCGAACTTGCGGCCTCGAAAGGTGCCTCACCCGGTCAGGTTGCGCTGGCATGGCTTCTCGCGCAGCAACCATGGATTGTCCCGATCCCGGGCACGCGACGTCGGGAACGAGTCGAGGAGAATGCTGCTGCAACCAACGTGGCGCTCTCTGCCGATGAAGTTGCCGATCTGGATGCTGTGGCCAGCCGGATAGGCGTGCAGGGCAACCGCTACAACGATCAGCACATGGGCCTCGTGGGAAGGTAGCAACGACACTGGAGCGCTGCCTTGCAGAGTCTGGGAAGATCAAGGTATGCCCGTAGCCTTCGTCTGCAGAACCCGCTCCGCCATGTCACCGCAGGAGCTGTTCGACCTGTCCCGAAACATCGACGCCCACGTGGGGTCGATGACCAAAAGCAGGGAAAAGGCCATAGCTGGCGTCACCACAGGTCTGATCTCGGAAGGCGAGCAGGTCACGTGGCAGGCGTGGCACCTCGGAGTCCGTTTCCGCATGACCAGCCGCATCACGCGGATGGAGGCACCGGCGTCGTTCACTGACGAGCAGGTGCGTGGCCCTTTCAAGTACCTCCGCCACACGCACGAGTTCCGGCCAGACGGCGGCGGAACGCTGATGGTGGATACCGTGGAGTTCGCTGCCCCGTTCGGGCCGCTGGGCCGCCTGCTGGAGAAGCTGGTTCTGGCGAGATACCTGCAGGATTTGATCGAAACCCGCAACGGGTTCCTCGTTGGACAGGCACCTCCCGCACTGGATAAACGGTGATCCGGCTAGCTCGAACAGACGATCTGCCGCGTTTGCAGGACATCGAACGGGGAGCTGGGGAAGCCTTCAGGGGCCTGGGCATGGATCAGATCGCGGACGACGAACCCTTCTCCTTGGACGAGATGACCGTCTACGTGACTGCCGGGCGTGCCTGGGTGTGGGTGGATGGGCTGGACTACCCCCTGGGGTACTTGTTGACGGACATTGTTGATGGCAACGCGCACGTGGAACAGGTAAGCGTGCACCCGGATCAAGCGCACCAAGGACTCGGCCGCGAGCTGCTGCATGCTGCACGAGTCTGGGCCAGGGGGCATGGCATGCAGCGCCAGACGCTGAGCACGTTCCGCGACGTGCCGTGGAACGCGCCGTACTACCGGCGTCTGGGGTTCCAAACGCTCGATGCCGGCAGTTGGGGCCCGGAGCTGGCCAAGCTCATGGAGCACGAAGCTGAGTTGGGGCTGACGCGTTGGCCTCGGGTCGCCATGTGGCGTCCCGTGGTTCCTCCGACGTAGCTACTACTCAGCCACCAGCTCAACTTCGTAGCTGTCAGTGTTGATCAAATACGCGGCGTAGTGGTCCGGACCGCCGGCGTGCGGATACTTCGACTCGAACATCTCGTACCAACCGGCGTCGGCACCGAGTGCGCGAATCCGGTCCACATTTTCCCGGGTGCCAGCATGGAAGGCCACATGGTTGAGCCCGGGATCGGTTCGCCGGTGGGCCGTTCCGGTGATGGCATCGGTACCTTCAACCACCACGTACGTGCCGTTGAGCTTCCAACTGCACCCGGTGGGCCAGTCCTGGAAGGGCTTGTAACCAAGCTCGCCCAGGAGCCAGCCCCACTCCTCCCGGGCTCGTTCAAGGTGCGGCACCCAGATCTCAAGGTGATGGATCGAACCCACAGTTGCGTCAGGCATGGGCCGAGTCTACGAGATCAGGGCGTGACAGCGTCAGGGATTCGACGGCGGGTTGAGCCTGACGCGGACAGCGGCACCTGCGCAGAGGATCACGGCGAGTCCGCCAACCGCGGTGGTCCACGTCATCGATTCTCCCAAGAGCAGGCTTGCCCACGCGATGGTCATGACCGGTTGGACCAGTTGAATCTGGCTGACTTGCGCCATGGGGCCGATCGCCAGGCCGTGGTACCAGGCGAAGAATCCGAGGAACATGCTCACAACACCCAGATAAGCGAAGGACAACCACTGGACCGGTGTAGCAGAGGGAGCTCCCGAACCCAGTGAAAGCAGCGTCAGCAGCAGCATGACAGGGGAAGCAACCACCAGCGCCCACGAGATCGTCTGCCACGGACCGAGTTCCCGTGCCAGCAGACCTCCTTCCGCATAGCCTATGGCTGCGGCGATCACCGCGCCGAGGAGCAGCAGGTCAGCCCAGTGAAGCTGACCGAAACCGCCGGACTGAACCAACGCGAATACCAGTGCGGCAACAACTCCTATGGCAGTCAGGACCCAGAACAAGGGCCGGGGACCTTCGCGGCCCCGGATGACCGCTACCGTTGCAGTGGCCGCAGGCAGTAGCGCGATGACGACGGCTCCGTGGCTGGCAGTGGTGGACGCCAGCGCGAATGTTGTCATCAAGGGGAAACCCGCAACGATGCCACCGGCCACCACAGTCAGTCGAACCCATTGGATGCCCTGCGGGAAGCGTTGGCGGGTCAGGCCCAGGGCCAGTGCTGCAAGAATGGCCGCAACCACGGCCCTGCCTGCGCCGATGAACAGGGGAGATAACCCTTCAACGGCCACTCGGGTGAAGGGAACCGTGAACGAGAATGCGACAACGCCAAGAAGGCCCCACCAGACGCCTGTCGACGTCCGACTGGATACCACTGGCCGCGAAAGTGTAGTAGCGCTACTATTGTGACTCATGAATAACGATAGCAGTTCCCGGATTGTCTCGCGAGTAAAAGAATGGATCGCAGGGGCCGCGCCGGGAGCCAAACTGCCATCCACCCGTCAACTCGTGGCGGAGTACCAGGCAAGCCCCGTGACGGTGCAGAAGGCCCTGAGAACCCTCACTGCCCAGGGCCTGATAGAAAGCCGCCCCGGCGTTGGCACTTTCGTCCGGGCTTACCGCACTGCCAGGCCGTCCGATTACGGCTGGCAGACAGCTGCACTCCGAGCCACCCAAACGCCGCGCTTGCTGAACTCGGGCGCCATGCGCAGCGCTTCCAACGACGTCATCGCCTTCCACTCCGGCTATCCGGACCGGGAACTCCTGCCGGAGAGGCTCGTCCGGGCCGCACTTACCAGGGCTGCCCGTGGCGAAGCTGCGCTGTCCCGGCCACATGCCCAGGGTCTGCCGGAACTGCAATCCTGGTTCGCGCACGAGCTCAGCACCTCGACGCCCGTTGGCGTCACGCCGCCCCAGCCGAGCGACGTCGTCGTACTTCCCGGGAGCCAGAGCGGTCTTAGCTCCATTTTTCGTGGGTTGGTGGGGCATGGGCGGCCACTGCTGGTGGAGTCGCCCAGTTACTGGGGTGCGCTGTTGGCCGCTGGCCAGGCCGGTGTTCACGTTATTCCGGTGCCGTCCGGTCCTGACGGGCCTGATCCTGAGGAGCTGGCGAGGGCTTTCGAGGAATCCGGCGCCCGGATGTTCTACGCGCAGCCCAACTTTGCCAATCCCACGGGTGCTCAATGGTCTCCGGAACGGTGCGAGGAGGTCCTCCGGATTGTCCGCCAGCACGGAGCGTTCCTTGTGGAGGACGACTGGGCCCACGATTTCGGTATCACCGCGCAGTCCGTCCCGCTCGCCGCCAAGGACGATTCCGGGCACGTGGTCTACATCCGCTCGCTGACCAAGAGCGTCTCACCGTCCATCCGCGTGGCAGCGATTATCGCCCGCGGTCCCGCGCGGGAACGGATCATGGGCGCGCAGGCTGCGGAGTCGATGTACGTCAGCGGCCTGCTTCAGGCCGCAGCGCTCGACGTCGTCACTCAACCTGGCTGGCAAACACACCTTCGCGGACTGGGCCATCAGCTGCAATCGCGCCGCGATCTGCTGGTCACCAGCCTGCGCGAGCACGTTCCACAGGCACACCTCAGCCACCTGCCCAAAGGCGGCTTGAACCTGTGGCTACGGATGCCGGACGGGTTCGACGTCGATCAGCTCACCAAGGATTGCGAAGCGGCCGGGGTTCTCATTGCGGCCGGAACGGAGTGGTTTCCTGCCGAACCTGAAGGACCTTACATCAGGCTCAACTACGCCGGCCCCAATTCCGGCGGATTCCCCGAGGGCGCGCGGATTATCGGCGAGGCGGTCAAGGGTTTGCTGCCGGGTTAGGGGAGTGACGTCGCTCGGGTGGGTGCCGCCGTCGAGCCCTTCAGAATCCTAGGCAGCCAGCCGGCTATTGATTGCAGGTGCTGAGAATACGTGGTTTACCAACAGCCACGACATGCCCCGAATCCCGGCATCCTCGCCCAGCGTGGCAAGGCGGACATCGAGATTGCGCGTGGCCCGGGGGAGCGACATTGGATAAAGCGTCTCCCGGATGCCGCCAATAAGCGAGGACGATGCCAGATCTCCGGCAATTAGCAGCACGGCTGGGTTGAACAGGCAGACCACTGTGGCCATGACTTCGCCCAGCCGCCTGCCGGCCTCGTGCGTAAGGCGCATGGCCTCCACGTCTCCGGCCATCAGGTGACGTTGTACATCTCGGCCGGATGCGGCCGGTATGCCCATGTTGGTGAGTTTTCTGGCAATGGCGCCGCCGCTCGCCCCAGCAGCGAGACAACCAAAGGATCCGCACTGACACTGCAGTTCGGAGAAAGCGGGTAGTCGGATGTGTCCGATGTCGCCGGCCCCGCCGTCCACTCCTTGATACACGTGGCCGTTAATGACCAGCCCGGTCCCGATACCGGTTGAGACCTTGACTAAACACAGCGAGGCGGTGTGCGGGAAGCCCGCACTGTACTCGCCTGCAGCCATTGCGTTTGCGTCATTTTCCACGAGGACGGGGGCGGAGAAAGCATCGTGCAGAAAGTCCGCCACGGGGTAGGCGTCCCATCCGGGCATGATGGGGGGCTGGCTGGGCCGGAGTGTGTGGGGATCCACCGGGCCGGGGATGGATATACCCACGCCGGAGATTTTGCTCGGGGCGGTCTTGGTTTTTTTGAGGAGTTGCCGTCCCGCATGGGTGATGGCGCTAAGTACCTTTTCGGGTCCGTCGCTGACGGCCAGGTCCAAGTGGTCCACTGCAAGGATTTCCCCCCCAAGGTCAGTGAGGGCCACTGTGGACGACGTAGTTTCGACCGTCGCGGCCAGAATGCACGAGTGCTGGAGGTTGAAAGCCAGTTGTGTAGGGCGTCGTCCGCCAGAGGCCCGATCGGCCCCGGCTTCCCGGATCAGCCCGGCGCCAAGCAGTGCATCCACGCGCTGTGCCACGGTCATGCGGGACATACCGGTTTCCTCTTGGATGTCTCCGCGGGTGCGGGCTTTGCCGGACTTGATCAGGTGAAGTACATCCCCTGGTCCCACGTACATTCGTCACTCCTTGTTGTAAATCTCTTCAACCAACGTCTCTTTGAGCACTTGGTGCCCTTGACTGTACGGGAACGCCAGCGCACTATCCACCTAATGCTAGACAGCTAGACAACATATGGATAGTCTTTAGGCACAAGTTCCCCGAGCTGTGATTGCACTCACAGATGGGGCTGTTTAGTTCTGGTCCCCGATACGCCGCCAATGCGGTCGGCGCTGCCCGGATCAGGGTGACTAGGGAGAATCTTGCGGAGCCGGTTCCGGCTACGCCCACGACAGGAGCATTGAAGTGAAGAGAACCAGAGGACCCGCCAAGGTCGCCGCGATTGCCGCAGCATCCCTCGCTGTGGCAATGCTCGCAGCTTGCACGCCCAACGAGGGTTCGGACAGCGGTTCAGGATCCAACGCCAATGCAGAGGCCATTACCGTCTGGACAGCGGATACGCTTCCCGATCGGGTTGCCAAGACTGAGGCGATCATTGCGAAGTTCACGGCAGCCACAGGTGTCAAGGTTGACCTGGTGGGCGTACCCGAAGATCAGTTCAACCAGGTGCTGACATCTTCGGCTGCCGCAGGAGACCTTCCAGACGTCATAGGTTCCATCTCTCTGGCCCAGGTGCGTACGCTAGCGGCCAACGATCTTGTGGATACCGAGACCAACGCTGCCGTCATCAAGGGATTGGATGAAAAGACCTTCTCTCCCCGTTCCCTCGAGCTGACACGCGACGGCGATAAGCAGTTGTCCGTGCCGGACTCTTCCTGGCAGCAGTTGCTGTATTACCGCAAGGACCTTTTTGACAAGGCAGGCATCCCAGCCCCCAAGACTTACGACGACATCAAAGCAGCGGCACAAAAGCTGGATTCACCAGAAGTTGCGGGCTTGGTGGCGGCAAATAAGCCGGGTGAGGCTTTTACCCAGCAGACTTTCGAGCACATAGCCCAGGGCAATGGCTGCGAAATGGTCAATGAAGCAGGTGAAATCACGTTTGACAGCCCGGAATGCATTGGCGCCCTAACCTTCTACCGAGATGTGCTCAAGGACTATTCAGTGGCTGGTGCGCAGGACGTGGATACCGTTCGGGCCAGCTACTTTGCGGGGCAGGCAGCGATGTCCATTTGGTCGACCTTCATCCTGGATGAAATGGCAGGATTGCGAAATGACGCAAAGCCTACTTGCCCTGAATGCGAGGCAGACCCTGCCTTCCTCGCCAAAAACACTGGCGTTGTTACCGGCATTCAGGGTCCCGACGGAAGTCAGCCATCGCAGTTCGGCGAGATTGTCTCTTGGACGGTCACAAAGGAAGCTGCTTCCGAATCCTCGAAAAAGTTCATCGAATACTTCATGGGTGAGGGCTATGCCGATTGGTTGTCCATTGCCCCCGAAGGCCGTCTCCCGGTGAGGGCGGGCACCACGGCCAATCCCACCGAGTACTCGGACAAATGGAAGACCATGCCTGCGGGTGTCGACAAGAAGGAACCGTTGGGTGACTTTTACTCCGCCGACGTCCTGTCCGTTCTGCAGAAGGGCTCCGATGACCTGAAGCGCTGGGGCATCACCCAAGGTCAAGGCGATCTTGTAGGCGCCGCTCTGGGCGAACTGCCCATCGCCAAGGCGGTCAGCGACGTAACATCCGGCGGAGTTGATCCTGCCGAAGCAGCAAAGCAGGCAGCCGAGTCCCTGCGTTCCATCAAGGACTCATTGAAGTGAGTCTCCTGAAGAAGAATGCACCTGCAGGGCGGCCTGAGCAGGCCGCCCTGCAGGGGCAGCGAAAGCGCTCACCCATGGCACGGGAGGAGCAAAGGGCCGGCTTGACCTTGCTCTCACCGACGCTGATTCTGGTGCTGGTCATGGTGGTCCTGCCGATCCTGTGGACCCTGGTCCTGGCGTTCCAACGCGTGCGGATCCTCAATATTCGCACCGCTGGAATCTTTGGCCCGTATACGCTCGACAACTTCGACAACGTGTTTTCCAGCAGTTTCTTTCAGTCGCTGGGGACCACGCTGGCCTACTCGGTATTCGGAACGGCCGGCGCAATTGGCCTAGGCGTCGTCGCCGCGTTCGCGCTACGACGGCCCTTTAAGGGCCGCACTTTAGTCCGGGCTTCGATGCTGATTCCATATGTCTCACCGATTGTGGCTGTCACTTTCACGTGGACCACCCTGTTGGATCCACAGTTTGGCCTCATCAATCACTGGGGCAAGGAAGTGTTCGGTTGGGAGGAGTCGATCCCCTTCCTGAGCGAACGGTCCCGGGAAGTTTCATTCCTGGGAATGGACTTCAATGTCCCCACTGCCCTCATTGCCATCATTCTGTTCGAGGTGTGGCGGTCTTTTCCCTTTGCGTTCCTTTTCATCACAGCGCGGCTTCACGCTGTACCTGAAAGCCTTGAAGAAGCTGCCCGCGTAGATGGCGCCACACCTCTCCAGCGCTTCGCGTACATTTTGCTTCCGCAATTGTTGCCCACGATCGCGATGCTTTCGGTGCTTCGTTTCATCTGGACCTTCAACAGTTTCGACGACATTTACCTCCTAACAGGTGGTGGAGCTGGGACGGAAGTTGTGTCGGTTGCAGTGTTCAACTTCCTGACGGCGCGGGGCGATATCGGCGCCGCTTCCGCGCAAGCCTTGGTTCTTGCCCTGATCCTTGGCCTGTTTGTGGGCATCTACATCAAGTTTTTCGCCAAGAAGGAGGAGGTCTCCTGATGACGGCCCCTACCACCACCAGACCGAGCGCCCCGCGGGCTATGCAGCAACCTGCTTCCCGGTGGACGCGGGATGTCGTGGAAACCAAGATTCTCGCAGTCCTCCGCTGGGTTGTGATCATAGGGCTCTTACTCGTAACGCTTTTCCCGTTCTATTACATGGTCATCTTGTCGATGAAGCCGCTGGACGCATTGCTACGGGATCCTGGCGCTTTGGCTATTCCTTTCAATGAGCTGGATTTTGGGGCATATCTCAGCATCCTGAAACCCCAGGAAGACGGCGGGCAAGGATTCCTGCAGTTCATGGGTAATAGTGCAATGGTGGCCGTGGGCACTGTGCTGATCTCCTTGGTCGTGGCAATTCCTGGTTCCTACGCCATCAGTCGGCTGAACTTCTTCGGCCGCCGACAAGTCAGCGCCTTGTTCCTTGCCGTTTACCTCTTCCCGAGCATCCTGCTTGCTATTCCCCTGTTCACTTTCTTCACACGAGTGGGCCTTCGCGGCCAGCTGGTAGCGCTGCTGATCGTTTACGTAGCCCAAGTGATTCCTGTGACGATTTACATGCTTCGCAATTATTTCGACACCATCCCCACCAGCTTGGAAGAAGCGGCTGCCCTGGACGGGTGTAGTCGGCTCGGTGTGCTGTTCCGGATAAGCTTGCCCCTGGCAATGCCAGCGATCATTTCCAACGCCTTGTTTGTCTTCATGATTGCTTGGAACGAATTCCTGTTTGCCTTGTTGTTCCTGGTGAACTCGAGGCCAAGCTGGACTGTCTCGTTGGGCTTGTCGCAGTTGGCTGGCAGCATTGAGGTGCCTACTACCGTCCTGATGGCGGGGTCAGTGGTTCTGACCCTTCCAATCATCATTATCTTCTTCGCCTCGGAAAGGCTGCTCACAGAGGGCCTTACGGCGGGTGCGGAGAAGGGATGATGAAACAGCCCTCTGATCAACCGGGAAGTTCGTCCGCCCTATCCGACGACGTCCGGGTGCTCATGGATTCGCACTGGCGCCAGGAGCTCGGTTACTCCGTCCCTAACCCGGACACGTATCCACATCTCTGGCTTTGGGATTCGTGCTTCCACGCCATCATTTGGGCCGTCCTTGGAGACGATCGGGCGGCCATCGAACTGGAAGCAGTCCTGTCCGGTCAGCTAAGCGGCGGAATGGTTCCTCACATGCGCTACTCCGGTGCCGGACCGGACACTTGGCTCGGTCCGCTTGGCCGAACGTCCGCATTGACGCAGCCGCCCATGTTTGGGCACGCGGCGAAGGTGCTGACCGAAGCGGGCATTTGCCTCGCACCTGAGGTTCTTGCCAAGGCAAAAGCAGGGCTCGAGTGGCTATGGGAGCACCGCCGGACCTCCGATGGACTTCTCTATGTGGTCCATCCTTGGGAAGCGGGCAACGACCATTCGCCACGTTGGGACGACTGGGGCGCCCCAGGCCGGACCAAGGAAGGCTACGACCGTGCGGCGCGGACCGCCTGGAACAAAGAGCGCATGAAGGACGTATCCTTCGCCGAGGATGGTTCGGCACTGTGGTCAGCCAGCTTCGTGGCCTGCCCTGCGGCCTTCAATGCCTATGCCGCTTTCAACTTCCGCGAACTGGCAGCTGTCATCGGAGACGAGACGCTCGAAGCCAGGGCGCTTGAGCTGGCGGACACCATGGATGAACTGCTGTGGAACGAGGACGAGCAGCTGTGGTCCGACCTTGCCGTCGTTGGCGGTGGACCTTCGGTGCACACGCCTATTAGCGACGGCGTCATGGGTGCGCTTGTCACGGCAGACGGAACGAAGGCGCATGCAGCCCTGCGGCAACTGGACGATCCTGCCAGGTTCGGTGCCCCATATGGACCTTCCAACGTCGTTCGAACCCATGTTGCTTATCAACCGGACATGTATTGGCGAGGTCCTGCCTGGCCGCCGTTGAACTATCTCTTCCAACAGGCCGCGAGGCGTCATGGTATGGATGGGACAGCGCTGATACTGGCAAGGATCACTGAGGCCGGCACCTCCACCAGCGGCTTTGCAGAGTACTGGAACCCGGAGAACGGCCGGGGTTTGGGCGCGGTTCCCCAGTCTTGGGCAGGTCTTGTCATCGCCATGCAGTAGTGACGCAACGGACGGCGGCCTTCGCCAAGCAAGCATGCCCGGAATCGTTGGGGTGGACCGTGTCGGCGTCCAGCATGACTTGAGGATCCCAATCAGTGGCTTCAACCACGAGAACCCCCGGCACCCTTCGGGCGATTCGTCGGAGTTCTGCGTTGTACCTCCCCACAAGCATGTTGGAACCGCGGTTATGGGGGGCATGGCGGCTGAAATCCAGGAGCCGGGGTTGCTCAAGGACCAAGGTCAGGGATTCAGGGGCGGCAGTTCGGAACTGGGGAAGAATAATCTTCAATGCTGCCGAGTAGCTCCGAAAAGACGCCGGTGAATCACCGCCCAGCCGGAGATCGTTGAGTCCGGTCATGAGCAGGTATATGGCCGCTGGCGGGGGAGGGTCCGCACGAATTAGGTCGGCGGTAGCTGTGCTGCTGCTCCCCCCAACCGCCCGGTTGTCCAATTCCAAACCCAACCGGCGGGAAACCAGGGCCGCCAATGAGGCCTCAGACGATGAGGCGCAATCGCCGTCGATCCAGGAATGTCCATAACTAAGCATTTGCATCACTTCGTCACCTTCATGAATGGAAGAAAATGATCCCCACCAACTACAACAAGTTCCCGAAAATCATGGTCCCCGGTAACCCTAAGTCGTGGTCGGGCGTGGAGGCTTGGCTGGAAGCTGCCCGGGCAGGCGGAGGGCCTATTGTTGTGGACACCTATCCGGGGACGGACCTCGTGGAACTCCAGGCGTTCATTACTGAGGCCCTGCCTGGCCATCGGGTGCTGAACGTTGAGGAGCTGGCAGCCCGGCCGCTTGCGGAGATCGATGCGCTGATCGCGGCGAACCTGACGGAGGACAGGATTTTCGGGGTTATGAGCCACCACACCCTTGCAGACTTCTACCGCACCACCCAGCTGGAGGAGATTGCGCAGTCGGTAACTGCATCGGACATTCCGACGGTGTTGCTGGGTTGGGGAGCCGCTCTGGTACCTGTCACAAGGCGCGTTCTCATCGTGGCAGATATGGCACGTTGGGAACTGCAGCAACGCCAGCGTGCCGGAGCCCCGAACTGGCGGTGCGACAACACGAATGAGGACAACCTTCGCAAGTACAAGCGGAGCTTCTTCGTGGAGTGGCGTGTGGCTGACCGTCATAAGCGGCAGTTGCTCCCCGCCGTCGACTATATCCTTGACGCGAATAGGGGTGCAGGCGATGCAAGGCTCATCACCGGGGAAGCATTCCACAGTGGCATGGCGGCAGCAGTGGCTGCTCCGTTCCGTGTAGTGCCCTTCTTCGACCCCGGGGTCTGGGGCGGTCAGTGGATGAAAGAAGTCTGCGGCCTGGACAACCACGCCGACAACTACGCTTGGTGCTTCGACTGCGTCCCGGAAGAGAACAGCATTCTGCTGGATGTTGGCGGGAAGATCATGGAATTGCCTGCCCTGGATGTTGTCTTGACGCAGCCAGTTGCGCTTCTGGGTTCGCAGACTTATGCACGGTTTGGTGCCGAGTTCCCCATCCGGTTCGACATGTTGGACACTATGGACGGCGGCAACCTCTCTTTGCAGGTTCACCCCCTGACGGACTACATCCAGGACCGTTTCGGAATGCATTACACGCAGGACGAGAGCTACTACCTCATGGACTGTTCTGACGATGCTGTGGTGTATTTGGGTCTTAAGACCGGGACGGAACCAGCCTCGATGGTCGCCGCCCTGACGGAAGCGTCCGACGCCGGCACCAGCTTTCCAGCGGAACGCTACGTTAACGTCTTCCCAGCCAAGAAGCACGATCATTTCTCCATCCCCGCCGGTACCGTGCACTGTTCCGGAGCCAATTCGATGGTGCTGGAGATCTCCGCCACGCCTTTCATCTTCACGTTCAAGATGTGGGACTGGGACAGGATGGGGTTGGATGGCATGCCGCGTCCAGTTCATCTGGAGCACGCCAGCCGGAACATCCAGTGGGAGCGCAATACGGAGTGGGTGGAGAAGGAACTGCTCCACCAGGTGGAGCAGGTGGGATCCGGCCCCGGCTGGACGGAAGAGCGTACCGGCCTGCATGAACTTGAATTCATTGAGGTCCGGAGGCACTGGTTTACAGACGCCGTGCACCACCACACCAACGGGACCGTTAATGTGCTGAATCTGGTGGAAGGAGCTGGGGCTTTGGTAGAGAGTCCGGACGGAAAGTTCCAGCCGTTCACGGTCAGCTATGCAGAGACCTTCATCGTCCCCGCCGCCGTCGGTGCCTATACGATCAGGCCGCTTGGACAGGGAATTACACAGCCGCTGGCAACCGTCAAGGCTTATGTCCGCGGAACTGCAGCGGGACTGCCGTCTGTTGCCACGGCCTAAAAGTCGTCTACTCATGTGATCCGGTTGACCCAGATGGCGGCTCCTGCGAGCGAAGCCTCTTCGAAATGCTCGGCGTTGGTGATCAGGAGCCGTCGCAAGGCAGGAACAGCAGATGTAATGCCGCTGCGAAGGGCGGGCTCCACAATGTCCCAGGAGCCTGCCATCGAGCCGCCCACCATTAGCTCCTGGGCGCCGAACTTCCTCAAGTAGGGGCCGGTAGCAGTACCGACGGCTGCGAAGGCTCTCTCCAGTACCCGGGATGCGACCGTGTCACCCTTACGGCTGAGTTGGGCGATGGCGTGGACGTCAGGCGGCTCCGTCCCGAGAGAGCCGGTGGCCTCGGCGTAGGCCCAACGGATGGCTCGTCGAGAGGCCGTGTCTTCCAGCGGTCGGCCTTGGAAAGAAAGGTTGTAGCAGTTTCCGCCAAGCGGAACCAGATGCCCGGCTTTTACTGGGAGTCCACCCTGAAGAAATGTGGAGCCTATTCCTGTGCCCAAGGTAATGCAGACTGCCCGCTCAGCCATGCCCCTGGCTGCGTCGCCCCGACTCAATGCGAAAGCTCCGATTCCGAACGCATCTGCGTCGTTGAGGAACGCCATGCCATCGTGGGGGTGGTCGAATCTAGCTGCAAGTTCTGAACCAACATTGACGCCGCGCAGTTGGTCGAATTTGCCCACGTCCCGATACATGCCCATGCCCGTGGCGTAGTCGAAGGGGCCAGGCAGCGCGATGCCCCAGAGCCGGGCGTGGTCGCGTCCCAAAGAGTTGGCTGCCGCCGCAAGGGCATCCAACAGATCATCGGCGGAACTCCCCGCATGCAGACTTCGTCGAGTAATGCTGCCAGAGACTACGCGCCAGGAGGTGGACAGGTGCGGTCGTGCCATGACGAGTGCTGCCGTGACATGAGTGCCGCCGATTTCCAAGACCGGCGTTGGTGCTGGATTTCGGGGGAGGGGCAAGCCCGCGCCGGTCACCGTTCGTTCCGCATTTCTGCAACCCATACCTGGCGGTGTTCCTTGGCTGAAAGAGCCGCTGCCTCCACGATTTCTTGGACGAGGAGAGCGCGCTCCACATCAACGGTAGGTGGGATACCCAGCCGGACGGCATCAGCGAACTCGCGGCGAAGGGCAGGCCAGCACTGATCGTGGTCCATGCCCTGGGTGTTGTATTCAAGGCTCCCGGCAGCTGCATACACGTTGAGCATGGTGGACGCGGAGGACCCGCTGACTGAACCTGACAGCGCAGCCTGACCCGTGGCACCGTTGGCATGGAGGGTGGTCAGGGTTCTGTAGGCAGCTTCGCCTTCGGTACGAACCGCCAGAATTGGACCCGCCGCGATTTCCATGAGATCCAGCAGGTGTGGGCCGAGATCGTACAAAGCCCCGTATTCCGACCGCCACCCCTTCCGGGCATCCCCGGAGAGGAAGCCCTTGTCTAAAAAGCCGTTATGGAGGTAGACGCCCATCACCCCGGCCAGCGTTCCCGTCGACCTGAGGTTCGCCGCCGCGGCAAGGAACTCCCGGGTGCGCGGATGGTAGCGCTTGGTAAGTACGACGGCGTTTGGCGAACTGTTGCGCCTGACCGCATCCGCGACCCGGATTGCTTGGTCCAGCGAGACGCCCAGCGGCTTTTCGAGGAGCAACGCCAAGCCTGCGTCCGCCGCCTGCGGAACGAGCTCAGCCTGCACTGCCGGCGGCACGGCGAAGTCCACAGCCTCGCATGATGCCAGCAGTTCTTCATACGTACCAAAGGCTGGCACGCCGTGTCTTACCGCGAGCTGCTCCGCAGTGTTGCCGCTTGCCGACCAAATTCCCACAAGCTGGGTTTCGGCACCGGCAGTGTGCAGAGGAGCGTGCATAGCTGCGGCCCATTGTCCTGCGCCAACAAGTCCAACTCTCACCGGCGCGTAGGGGGAGAGATGTTGCCCTTCGGGCGGCATGGAAATCATGGATTGAAGCTACTCCAACTTCTGTCTAATGTCTATGCAGAATATGCCTACAGATAATGCTAATGTCTACTGCATCACACTCACGACCTAAGGATCGATGCGAAGTGTCACGCTTCCTCAGAATCGCTGCCCCGCAAACAATTGCAATCATGGATGCCCCGTTACCGCCGCTGGAACCTGGCCAAGTTAGAGTGCGCACCCTCTACTCAGGGATTTCTGCAGGAACGGAAATGACTGCCTACCGGGGGACCAACCCTTACCTCACCTCCACGTGGAACCCATCGACCCGGCTGTTTGAATCCGGACAGGGCGGCCTCAACTATCCTCTGGACGCATGGGGCTACTCGGAAGTTGGAGAGGTGGTGGAGGTTGCCCCTGCCGCAGAGGCAGAAAATGACACCGCGCCAGTCAACGTCGGCGATATTGTTTGGGGAATCTGGGGCCACCGGGAAGAGGGAGTTCTCGCTGCAGAGACACTGCGTGGTCATGTGCTTCCATCCGGAATGGACCCCCTGGCAGGAGCTTTTGTCCGTGTCGGGGCCATAGCCCTCAACGCCGTGCTTGCCGCCGATCTGGGCCCCGGGTCAACTGTGACCATCTTCGGGCAAGGCGTAATTGGCCTGCTCGCAACGAGATTTGCAGTGCAGAACGGTGCTACTGTAATCGCCGTTGACGGCATAGAAAGCCGCCGTAAGCGGTCGCTGGACTGGGGCGCGACTCACGCATTGGCCCCTTCCGACACGCTTGCCGCCAACCTTCGCGAATTGACCCACCGCAGCGGGACCGACGTCGCCATTGAACTCAGCGGCAGCTACCGCGGGCTTCACGAGGCAACCCGAGCGGTGGGCTCTGATGGCACAGTGGTGGCGGCCGGCTTCTATCAAGGGGGTGCGAACAGCGTCTTCTTCGGCGAGGAATTTCATCACAACCGGGTTCAGTTGCTGGCCTCCCAGATAGGCTCAGTCCCGAATCGCCTCCGCCCGCGGTGGGATGTCGCCAGGATCCAGACCACCGTGGTGGACTTCCTTTCCCGCGGACGCGTGGATGCTCCCGCTCTGGTTACCCACAGGTTCCCGTTGGCCGCGGCTGCTGATGCCTATCATTTGCTGGACACCGAGCCCGCATCCGCCCTCCAAGTTGTTTTGGAGTTCTGATGACACTGATAACTGTCCAGGAACAACACCTTCCGGGCCGCACGCTGGAAGAGAAATTCGACCACGCGCTCGCATGGGGTTTTGACGGCATCGAGCTGCGTTCTGCAGGCGATCTGCAGTTCGCATCCCGCCTTCCGGAACTTCGAAGGGCAAAGGACGCTGGCGTCGTCATGCCTACTGCCTGCGTGGACATGAGCCACTTCATCGGCGCTTTTGATGAGGGGCTTCGAAGGGACGCCGTGCAGCAGCTGACGTCCCAAATCAGCATCATGGCCGATATCGGTGGGCGCGGGGTGATGACTCCCGCATCCTACGGAATGTTCTCCAAGCGCCTCCCTCCCTTTGTTCCGCCACGCACGGACGAGGAGGACACTGCCGTACTGGTGGACGCGCTCACCCTTCTCGGAGAGCACGCCGCTTCCGAAGGCGTTGAGGTCTACCTTGAACCGCTGAATCGCTATGAAGATCACATGATCAACAGGCTCGCAGACGGCGTGAAGCTATTGAGCCTGGTAGGCCTGGAATCGGTGCGGCTGGCCCCGGACACGTATCACATGAACATCGAGGAAAGCGATCCTGCAGCCGCGTTGCAGGAGGCCGCCAGTTACATAGGCCATATTCAAGCCAGCGACTCAAACCGCCTGGAACCCGGCGCCGGGAATGTGGATTGGGCTCTGTTTGGTGCCACGCTCAAATCCATCGGATACCAAGGAACAGTTGCCATCGAGTCGCGTTTATCGGGCCCGGCCGAGGACGTCCTGCCACGCGCTGCATCCTTATTGGGACGGTACCTCTGATGAGGGTGCCAGACAGTACTCTGCCGGATACCCCGATGACTCCAGATATGATCAGCGCCCGGGCAACTGTTGTCTTGGAAGCCAACTGGCGGACGAGCCATACTGTTCCAGCAGGTGGGCTGTACCCCCATCAGTGGAGTTGGGATTCATCTTTTATTGCCATCGGCCTCAGTTTGTTGTCACCCCGGCGGGCGGGTCAGGAGATGGACGCGTTGTTCGCTGGACAGTGGCGGGACGGCCGCTTGCCGCAGATCATCTTCGATCCCCACAGAGATCAGGATTACGCACCTGGTGCCGCCTTCTGGCAGTCGGGCAGCCTCGCAGATGCCCCAGCGAGGGCCGAGACCGCCGGTTTCATCCAGCCGCCAAACCATGCTTGGGCGGTGTGGAAGATTCACCAAGCAGACCCGGACGAGTCTCGCCGTCGATCTTTCCTCGAACGTAACTACCCCAGGTTGGTGGACTGGCACAACTATCTGTCCCAGAGGCGGAATCGCGGCGCGTCCGGCTTGGCGAGCGTAGTCCATCCCTGGGAATCCGGCACAGATAATTCCCCGTTATGGGACGTGGCAATGAAACGGGTTCCTTCGGAATGCCGGACACCGTTGGAGCGCCCGGACCTGCAACACGCAGACGCGGGTGAGCGACCAAGCCAGAAAGAATATGCAAAGTATTTTTGGCTGGCCGAGCGGTACAGAGACCATGAGTGCGACGACGTCGATCCCGAATATCCGTTCCTCATGGAGGACCCGCTGTTTAACACACTCTGGGCCCTGTCGGAATATGCCTTGGCTGACATCGCCAGCGAACTGGGATTGCCGGCAGCACACCATATGCAGCGCGCGCAAAAAGTGATCGCGGCATTGGACGAACTCTTCATTCCGGAACTGGGTTGTTACGCAGCCAGGGATGTCTTGGACGGAAGCCTCGTTCCGAAAGCGACAATCAATGGCCTTCTCCCTTTGCTCCTGCCTGGGAATCCCAATGCTGAAGTCCTGCTTGAAACTCTCCATGGGCCGCGATTCATGGGCTCCGGTGCGGTAATGGTGCCCAGTTATGACGCTACGGCCCTGGACCACGATCCCGCCCTGTATTGGCGCGGGCCGGCGTGGTTCAACATGTCCTGGATGATTGCGGAAGCGTTGGACGGGCTTGGCGACGTTAAGGGCGCGACATCCCTAAGAAACAACATAGGGTTCCTTGCTGCATCGCATGACTTCCCTGAATACGTGGACCCCAGGACCGGGGCTGCGCATGGAACCCGCAAATTCAGCTGGACAGCCGCACTGGCGCTGGATGCTGCAAGCGATAGGAGCAAACGATGACCACCTTTGCACCTCCTTCAGCAGTGTCGGTACTGGTGGCCCGAGGGGCGATGATGCGGGGAGCCGCTGATGGAAGCATCGGCCGCATCGACTCTCCAGCGGAGGGAACGCAAGGGCTGTACGTCGCCGATACGCGCCTGCTCTCACGATGGCTCCTGGAAATTGGCGGTTCTTCGTTGTGGGACGTGGGAAATGTCCGTGAGCCCGGGAAGCGAACAGTAGCGCTTGTTCCGACGTCACAAAGGAATCAAACCCACGATATTTTTGGGGTGCGCACCCAGCAACTGACCGCGTCCGGATTGACGGACACCGTTGAGATTCGAAACCTCGGCCGCGAGAAAACCACGGTCGAAGTAGTCCTGCGGGCCGGCACCGATTTCGCGGACCAATTCACGGTTCGCACAGATGGCAGAAGGTTCGATCTCAGTGCCGCGGCCAGTAGTGCTGTGGTTTTGGACGACCGGTCCGCTGCAATGCGGTACTCGCACACATTGAACAAACGGACGTTCGAAGCAGCTCTCACCTTGGACGTCAGTTCAGTTCCGGAAATTCTGCAGGATGTTCGCGATGGGCGGTTCGTAGGATTTGTCATGACGTGGGCGCTTGTCATTCCCGCAGGCGGTAGCCACACGCTGACGATCACGGCTGCCGCGGAGGGAGCGGCGGCCCCGATTCCCGCCGCACCCTTGGGGATGCCGGCCCCTGCATGGGATACCAGCCCTTTGGGTGTGCAAAGCCGCAAGGACCTCGATTCCCTGATGATGCCATGTCCTACGCTGCCGAACCTGAATATCCCTGCAGCCGGGTTGCCATGGTTTCTGACCCTCTTCGGACGGGATTCCCTGCTGACCTCGATGCTCACGCGCCAGGAACGGCCGGCGCTCCTAGGCGATGTCCTCAGGGCGCTCGCGGCTACGCAGGGAGTGGTTAACCATCCTGCCCGGCTGGAACAACCAGGCAGGATCGTGCACGAGGTTCGAGTCAGTGAACTAGCCCAACTCGGCCTTGTGCCTTACTCCCGTTATTACGGAACAGTGGACTCGACGGCCCTGTTTCTCATGGCATTAGGCCACCTGGACGATCCGGAACTGCTTCGGGAGTTGGAACCTGCGGCCAGGGCAGCAGTCGAATGGATCTGCAACGAAGGAGGGTTGGAAGCCACTGGTTTTGTCCGCTACATGCCCGACACCCAAGGCTTGATTCATCAGGGATGGAAGGATTCGTTCGATGCTGTGGCTGGGGCCGATGGGCGGGAACCAGTGGGCGCGATTGCCTTGGCCGAAGTTCAGGGCTACACATGGCGTGGCCTGCATGAGTGCGCACTTCTGGCCTCCGAGACCTGGAACGACAAACCGTGGGCCCGCGGGTTGTCCAGACTCGCCGATTCCCTACGAAAGAGGTTCCGCGAGGTCTTTTGGATGCAGCACCAGGATTTTCCCGCGCTGGCGGTGGATGGCGACAACCATCAGGTTGATGCCTTGGCCTCCAACGCGGGCCACCTTTTGTGGGCGGGGATTCTTGACGAGGACGACGCTCGCACCGTGACCACACGCCTGCTTGGAGAAGAATTCTTCACAGGCTGGGGGATCCGAACTTTGGCCATCGGCCAGCACTTCTACCACCCGATGTCATATCACAACGGCTCAGTGTGGCCGCATGACACCATGCTGGCTGCAGAGGGAATGGCAGCCTACGGATTCAGTGAAGAAGCCGGCACCGTTGCCCGGGGCATCCGGGAAGCTGCGGCCCACTTTGGCAACTCCTTGCCGGAACTCTTCGGTGGTTTTTCCCGGGCGGAGTTTCCGACACCTGTGAGATATCACCATGCGGGATCGCCCCAGGCGTGGGCGGCAGCGGCCGGTTTATCCGCGGACCGGCTCGCATCAGGGAACCAAGGCCGGGCCTAAACGCCGTTTTGGTAGGAAACTCAGGGGAGAGTTGATGGACCACAGGCAATTGCTTGGGTTTGGGCATTCGGAAGCAGCCGTCTTTTGGCAGCCCGTCGACGATTGGACGGATCTTAAGGGCGAAAAGATCGAAGTTCACGAACGGGGCCGAGTAATTGATAAGGGCACTGTGGACGCGGTGACAGCAAATGGCTTGGTTCTCTGGCTGGCTTTTGATGGTCCCTTCCCACGCCGGTTGGTAGAGAAGCTGCATGGCAGGTACGTTCGCGTCCTGCCATAGCAGAGCACCGCCGTCGAGCCCTTAACAGCCGTAGCCACCAATCCCAAGGAGAGCGCCTTGGTATTGGTGGCTACGGTGGGCGGCGGGTTGCCGCGAACTATCTGAATCGCTGTGCAGAAGTTGCAGGCACGTGGTCCCTAGGCTGGGGTCAGGTCCTTGTCGCGCCGGCCGAACACTTCATCATCGATGGGCTGGCCGTCGAAAGGCATTTCGTCCAGGTTGATGAGCGGGTTTGTGTCCTGGGTGGCAACGAGTTCGCGGGCCTCAGCGGCGGTGTCAACACTGGGCATGGAACCGGGCAGGGGACGCTGGGCGGATTCACGCAGGAAGTAGATGGCAATGGCACCCACGATGGACGTTCCCATTAGGTAGTAGGCCGGCATCATGTCATCGCCGGTGCCTTCAATGAGGCCCTGCACGATGAACGGAGTGGTTCCTCCGAAGATGGCCACCGAGAAGTTGTAGGCGATACCCATTCCGCCGTAGCGGCTGGACGTCGGGAACAGTGCCGGGAGGGCCGAGGCCAGGTTGGCAATGTAGAACGTCACCGGGAAGGCGATGAGGGCAAGGCCGGCCAGCGTGGACCAGATATCGCCGATCCCGATCAGCATGAAGGCAGGGACCGAGAACACGATGGTGCTGCCCGCACCGATCCACAGCACTGGGCGGCGGCCGATACGGTCGGACAACTTACCGGTGAGCGGAATGCACAGGGCCATGATCACCAGGACCGGGATGGTCAGCAGGGTTCCATGAACGGGGTCGTAGCCCTTGGAATCCGTGAGGTACGTGGGCATGTAGGAGGTCAACGCGTAGCCCACAGTGTTGGCTGCGGCGGCGAGAATCATGGCCAGCACGATCTGGCGCCAATAGGCCTTGATGATGCCAACCGGGCCCTTGGCGACGTTGGCATCCTGTGCCGCAGCGTCCTTGGCGATAGCTTCTTGGGCGTCCAGGGTGGCCTGGAACTGCGGGGATTCCTCGATCTTGCTCCGGAAGTACACAGCGATGAGGCCAAGCGGACCGGCGATCAGGAACGGAAGCCTCCAGCCCCATTCCTCCATGGCTGCCTGTCCGAGCGTGAGCTGCAGGACTGAAACGAGCGCGGCGCCGAGGGCGAAGCCGATGTAGCTGCCCATGTCCAGGAAGCTCGCGAAGAAGCCGCGGCGCTTGTCCGGGGCATATTCACTGACGAAGGTTGTTGCACCGGCGTACTCACCGCCGGTGGAGAAGCCCTGGACGAGCTTGAGGATGACGAGCAGCGCGGCGGCCCAGATGCCGATCTGCGCGTAGCCGGGCAAAAGTCCGACGGCGAACGTGCTTGCCGCCATCAGCATCAGTGTTGCTGCGAGCACCTTCTGGCGGCCCACCTTGTCGCCGAGCCAACCGAAGACGACGCCGCCAAGAGGGCGCGCGATAAAGGTTGCGGCGAAGGTGCCGAGAAGGAAGAGTGTCTGGACGGACTTGTCCGCTTCCGGGAGGAAGACGGGGCCCATGGTGGTGATGAGGTAGCCGAACACGCCGACGTCGTACCATTCCATGGTGTTGCCGACGATCGTGCCGCCGAGTGCTTTCTTCAGCATCGGCTGATCCACAACATTGACGTCGGATTCTTTCAACCGGCGCTTGGTGCGGAGCTTCGTTTTCTTGGGGTTCTTTACAGTGTTGGCAGCGGCCGTTGTAACGGCCGAGACCTGGTTTCCAGTGGCGTTCCTTGCGCCTGGCGGAGAGACGGTGTTGCTTTGGTCTATGGGCATTTGGGCTTCTCCTAGGGAGGTCATTTGCTTGCGACTTCTGGCTGCCCCGCTCCGGGCAGGTGTTCAATTTTACGTGGTTTGCCCGCCAAACCCCAGTTGAGATCCGATTTATGGGGCGTTTGAGGGGGCAATTTGCCTAGTTGTCTTACATCTTTTTGCCCGGCCTTGCCGTGTCATGGCGCGGAACCTGGCCGGTTTTGGCCCTGGCGAGCACGTTGTTACCAAATTGTTTAGCTGAGCCCATGAAACGGGGCGTTTTTGGGGTTAAGAACTGACTGATCCCGTGCCTTCTCTTGCCGTCCTGTCCGGGCGATACCCAGCACGATGGTTGCGTCCAGATCGTCGTCCGTCACCATCCGTGCACGCAGGCCCGACTGTTCCATGATCCTGGCGGTTTCGGGCGCTTGGTCTTCCGAGGTTTCAATCAAGAGGCAACCGCCCGGCGACAACCACTCAGCCGCGTGCTCTGCAACCCGGCGCTGGACATCCAAACCGTCAGTACCGCCGTCGAGCGCCACCATCGGTTCATGCAAGCGGGCCTCAGGCGGCATCATGCCGATGGAACCCGTAGGTACATACGGAGCATTGGCGAGCACCACGTCCACGCGTCCCCGAAGTTCACGGGGGAGGGCGTCGTAGAGATCGCCTTCGAAAACGCGCCCGCCGCGGGGCTCTACGTTCTGACGCGCGCAGCTCACCGCCGCCGGATCGATGTCGGCCGCGTAGAGTTCGCAGTTCCCCAGAAGATCGCTGAGTGCCGCACCGATCGCTCCGGATCCACAGCAAAGATCAACGACGACGCCACCCGGCGGTGCGATTTTCGCCGCCTGGCGCACCAGGAACTCCGTGCGACGCCGTGGAACGAAGACGCCGGGTTCAACAACCATGCGGCTCCCGCAGAAGTGCACCCACCCGAGGATGTGTTCCAAGGGCATTCCCTTGACGCGCTGGTCCACCATGTAGTCCAAATGGTCTGGACCCGTGGCGGCATCAATGAGGAGTTGCGCTTCGTCCTCCGCGAAAACGCAGCCGGCATCGCGGAGGGTGATGGCGACGGACATTCTCCTGGTCACGGGTGTCATGCTAGCCGAGGGGTTCACAAAAGCGGCGATTCTTGGTTAGGGTATGACGCATGGGAACACTGATTTTTGAGTAGACCGGCCTATGCCTTAGCGGCCCTCCGCCCTTAGTGGCACAGCCGAGTTTCACCTGACAAAAATCCATGCCTGTTGAGGCCCTGCCTCCATGCCGTTCCCGTTGTCGACGCTATTTTTCTCGAACCGCAACGCCATGGTTTTGGTGCTTCTTCAGGACTCACACCACTGAGGAGTCCACTTTTATGACTGCCAATCCTTCCGAAAACAACACTCGGGAGCCCGCTGCGTCGGGAAATGACGACGCTGCGTCGGGAAGTCCAAAGTCCGCCTCCGGCGGCATTAAGTCCAAACTGACCGATGCCCAGAAAGCGATGCTCGCCAGCAAGTCCGGCGGCGGCGCTCCCGCTGGCTGGCAAAGCACGGGCAAGGGCCACAAACCGACGTCCGCCAGCGGCAAGCAGGCCAAGACGGAGAAGAAGGTCCGTTGGTGATTCCTGGACGCAGGTAAGTCCTGCAGACAACCATCTTCGGCGCGCCTAGTATTGAAATTCCTTCGTTTCATAGGGAAAGGAAGAACCATGACTGCAAAGAATCAAGCCGAAAATATTGATCCCGAGGTTGCCAGCCACTTGGTGGAGGCCATGGACATGGCTCCCATGCCTGAACCGGCAACCATTGACGTGTCCCTGGGTTTGGACCAGGAACAGCACTGGCCCGACGGTAGCGGCAAACGCCGGCACCCGAAGGACCAGGACCAAGCCCGCGGACGTATGGGGCAAGGCGCAGCAGTGACGGCAATCCACCGGACCAGCCGACCGCAGATGCCGCACTCCTCCTAACCGCTGACACCCGAATCGAACCAGCACAGCCAGCCCAACTGACTAGCACTTGTGGTTGTTATGAGCGCTGAGAACAACCACTAATGCCAGTCAGTTGGGCTGGCTTACGTCTTCCGGTGACTTGTCGGGACGCCAGCCACGCCACACGGGATGCCGTAGCCTGCCTGGCCCGGTCCATTCTCCGAAGGTCACTTCTGCTACCAGCTCCGGCTTGACCCACTGGGCACTGGCTGCGTCCTCGCGGGGGATATCGGCGAAGGGGGAATCAGCTACCACGCGGGACTCCAGTTTCTCCATGACATCCCTCAGCTGCCACTCTTTGAACCCGGTGCCAACCCGGCCCACGTAGTGCAGCTTCTCGCCTTGGGGAGTGGGAGTGCCCAACAGCAACGAACCAAAACTCCCACTCCGGGCACCAGCGCCAGGACGCCAGCCGCCCACGACCACTTCCTGGCTCTGCTCCAGCTTGAGTTTGATCCACGAGCGGCTCCGCCGGCCGATCACGTAACGGCTATCTGCTTTCTTCGCCATCACTCCTTCCAAGCCGAGCTCACGCGCGCTTGTCATGAGGTCGTCGACGTCGTGGTCCAAGACAGCTGAAAGGTGAAGCGGGCAGCCAGCGCGCAAGCGCCCGGCAAACGCCTCAAGCCTCTCGTGGCGCTCACGGAAAGGCAGCCCGCTCAGGTCCGTGCCGCCGTCGTACAGAAGATCGAACAGCATCAGCTGTACCGGGACCGAAGCCCTGGCCCGCTCGATGTCTGCGGTCTTCACCAGGTTCATCCGTAGCTGCAGCCGGCCGAAGTCCGGCCGTGAGCCCTTGCCAAGCGCCACGATTTCACCGTCAGCCACGAAATCGCCGTCGGGCCAGCACGAGCGGTCTGTCAGTTCGGGGTAGGTGGCGGTGAGATCGTTGCCGTTGCGGCTCATCAGACGAATTCTGCCATCGGTGCCGGTTCCAGTACCGGTGATGATCGCCCGGATTCCGTCCCACTTCAGTTCGTACAGCCAGTCGTCGCCACGAAGGTCGTCCACGGTGCCGGACGTGGCAAGCATGGGAGTGTAGTTCGGCATTGGCTGGGGAGCAGGGGTTTGAACGGGTGCCGGCTTAGGTGCCCCGGCCCTGGCAGGCCGCCTGCCACCTGGCTGCTCCTTCATCAAGTGGATCAGCCAACGGTCGCCGGTGTTGATCAGCGCTAAACGCTTGGTCCCGTGCAGTCCACCTCCTGGCTGGCCGGTCAGCGTCGCGATCACTTCCTTGCCGTCCCGCCATTTCTCGCACGTGTACTCGCCGCGGTCCCAAATGGTCATGGTCCCTGCGCCGTACTCACCTTTGGGAATCACGCCGGCGAAGTCCGCGTACTCCATCGGATGGTCTTCCGTATGTACGGCAAGGTTGTTCCGGTCGGGTGTTTCCGGGACACCACGCGGCAAAGCCCAGGACGCAAGGACGCCGTTGTGCTCCAAACGCAGATCCAGGTGGTAGCGCCGGGCATGGTGCTCCTGGATAACGAAGATCCCGCCGGGCGGCGAAGGGTCGCCCGGCTTGGGCTGGTCTGAGGAGGAGCCTCCGGACGTCGCCGAGGCAAAAGCAGCCGACGACGCCGGGAATGGCTCAGGGGTTTTGCCCGGATCGCGCATCCCAACATACTTCGCGAGACGGTTCTCTACAGTCACCACGCGCTCGCGGTGAGGGCCGGACCCGCTCAAAGCAGCGCCGTCGTCGTCATCCGTATACTCGCCGTGCGGCGGGAGGTGCCGTGAGGAGATGGGGGCGAAGTGGTCCTTGCCGGTCTTGACCCGCTTCATCACCGCTGTGTAATCAAGATGGTCCAGGGTGCTTGAAGAGAGCTCCCGCCACGTGCGCGGCGCCGCGACGGTAGGGTGGGCTTTCCCCCGGAGCGAGTAGGGCACGATCGTGGTCTTGTTGCCGCTGTTCTGGCTCCAGTCCACCAACACTTTGCCGTGGCGGAGAGACTTCTTCATGTCGCTGACCACCAGCTCGGGGTGGTCGGACTCAAGGGCACGTGCCAGCTCATGGGCGAAGGCCGATACCTGCTCGGACTTCAGCGTTCCCTCCAACCCGGTGTAGAGGTGGATGCCCTTGCTGCCGCTGGTCACCGGCACCGGATCCATGCCCATGTCTTGCAAGATCGAGCGGGCAAGTTTGGCCACCTCAACGCACTCAGGCAGGCCTGCGCCGGGACCAGGGTCGAGGTCCAGGACGAAGCGGTCAGGCCGGAGCGGATTACCCTCAGCGTCAACCTGCCATTGGGGGACGTGGATCTCCAGGGACGCGATCTGCGCCATCCATGTAAGCGTTGCGAGGTTGTTGACCATGGGGTAGACGGTGGTGTGGTCCGAGTGCTGGATGGCGGTGCGGGGGATCCACTTGGGTGCGGAGTCTTCAAGGTTCTTTTGGAAGAACACCTGTCCCGGGTTCTCGGCGGTGCCCACGCCGTTGACCCAGCGCTTGCGGGTGACGGGCCTGTTGGCGGCGGCAGGAATGAGGAACGGCGCGACGGCGGCGTAGTACTCCAGGACCTCGGCTTTGGTGGTTCCGGTCTCGGGGTAGATGATCTTGCCCAGGTTGGTGAGGGTCAGCTCGTGGCCTTCCACGTTCACCCGCTCCTGTTGCTTGCCTGCCACCTCTTCTCCTCTGCTGTCTTGTGCTGTTGACTGGGTGCATGAGGGCCATATGGAAGGGATCTATCGCGTTCGGTCTGGTCAACGTACCAGTGAAGCTTTACAGCGCCACGGAGGACCACGATATTGGCCTTCACCAAGTCCACAATAAGGACGGCGGACGCATCCGGTACCAGCGGAAATGTGAAATTTGCGGCGAAGTTGTTGCTTACGAAGATATAGACAAGGCCTATGAAGAGGAAGGCCGCACAGTGGTTCTCACGGCGGCCGAATTGAAGTCCTTGCCGGAAGAGAACAGCCGCGAAATTGAGGTAGTGGAATTCATCCCTGCCGAGCAGCTGGACCCGATCATGTACGAGCGCAGCTATTTCCTGGAGCCGGATTCCAAATCCCCCAAGGCCTATATGTTGCTGCGGCAGACACTTGAGGACACGGACAGGATTGCAATTGTCCAGTACGCGCTGCGGCAGAAGACGCGGCTCGGCGCGCTGCGCGTACGCGGAGACGTATTGCTGCTGCAGGCCCTTCTCTGGGGCGACGAAGTCCGGGAGGCCAAGTTCCCCTCCCTCGAGACGGACATCAAGATCTCCGATAAGGAACTCGAAATGTCCTCCGCGCTGGTGGACTCCATGGCCCACGATTTCGACCCCGACGAATACACCGACGACTACCAGGTGCAGCTCCGCACGTTGATCGAGGCCAAGCTTGAAAAGGGCGAGGCGCTCGATACGGAAGCCACGTTCGGTGTCACGGAAGGCGAAGGGGAGGGCGGCGACGTCATCGACCTCATGGAGGCGCTGAAGCGGAGCCTGGACAAGAAACGGGGCAAGGAAAAAGCGGCCGACGACGACGCTGCCGCCAGCAAAACTACCAGCAAGCCAAAGGCGCGGGCCAAGAAAAAGGCGTGACCCGGCGTCGGGCTCTGTTTTCTTCGTTAGTGGCGTTGCGTTCGTGAGTGGTTCCGAAACCTTTAGTGGTTCCGCAGCATTGATATGATCTCGGACTTCTTCTTGCCGGAGTAGCCCTTGATTCCGAGTTCCTTGGCGCGGGACTTCAGTTTGTCCACCGTCCAATCGTCGTAGTCGCCGGACTTGCCTCCCTTGCGGCCTACTTCCTTGCGTCCCTGTTTGGCAGCGGCATTTGAAACACGGGCCGCTTTTTCCTTGGAGGCGCCTTCGTCGCGGAGTTCTTCATATAGCTTCGGGTCCTTCAGACTCGAATTCTTCTTTCCAGGCATGATTCGTTTTCCTTTCGGCTATTGATTCTGCGGCTGTCTCATAATGTGGCTCACGGTGCATTTCCGCTCTTGCCGTTCCCGTTTTGCAGGGCCCGTCGGTGCAGCCAGATAGGCATGCCCACAACGAGTAGCAGCAGGACCAGGATGATGAAGCTACCGGCAATCAGAGCTGCTGTTCGCCCGGCCGTGACATCGAAGACCAGGGTGGCCGAACCTACAATCAGGATGGCCACGCCCGCCAATGCCCATTTGGTGATCGCGTCGGCGCTGGAGACGAGAGTGGCTTTGAGTCCCCGGCGGAAAAGGCGGCGATGCACGCTGACCGGAAGCAGGATCAAGGCAGTTGTCAGGGCGGCTGCCATGACATTGAAGAGGTAGAGACCGCGTTGCCAGTCGTCCAGGTGCTCAAAACGCGCCTGGAAAGGCAGGGTCAGCAGGAAGCCGCCCAGGATCTGGACTCCGGTCTGGAGCACCCGCAATTCCTGGATCAGCTCCATCCAGTTACGGTCCATCCGTTCTTCAACGGTTTCGTTCCTGCCGGTCCTGGGAACCTGCTCCGGCTCTACCATTCGTACACCTCCAGATAGCTATTGGTGGACGCTGACACTACACCGGACTACGGTCGAACTGTCAGCATTCCTCGAACAATTTTCGAAGGCCTCAAAGGATTTTCAAGGAGGAAGAAATGAGTCAGGACGAACACCGCGTTGACCCGGAGGACGCTGCCGGCGGCTATGGCACGCCAACGCCTGAGCAGGAATTGCCAGGACAGGGATCGGAGCGTGAAACACCGGAAAGGCCATCGCCCGGAACTCCTCCCGGGCCGGGGGAGCCACCTGAGGGCAGCCCTACTCCGGAAGACCCGGATACCTCTCCCGTTTCGGAATCACCGGACGAATTCCCCACTCCGCGGGATCCCGACGCGGCGCCCCCTCCCAGTAATGGCGACTAAGTACGGACGACTAAAGCTCCTGTTCCCGAGCACCTGTCCGGGTGGCGGATGCGCGGGAGGACTGCCCCTGCCTGCGGTTCCACTGCAGTGGGACAGTCCTCACGTTCCGCGGTATTCATCGGCGGTCCGACCATCTTGCTCGGCCGGTTCGGGTCATTGTCGCGGTGCGCGCTCTATACCGTGTGTCCCCTGCGGCCCGACATGAAGCTGAGCAGCCAGCCGATAGCTGCGATGACGAGGAGGACGACGCCTACCCACAGCAGCCAGTTCAGGGCCGACGAGAAGCCGCCCACCAGGAGAAGGACAATTGCAACTACACCAGCAATGATCAGAAGCGTGTTCATGGTCAGCACATTCCTTTCTGGGGGAATCCGCAAAGAACCTATTGGATTCCTGACTATGCATTCCTATTTACTTCTACGGGTACTTGGGAGCGTTCCACCGCTTCCAAGTGCCCTTTATCGCTATCACTTCCGGCCTTCGCTGAGGGGCGAAGTTCGCCGGATGTGAACAGCAACACTCTTCATTGTACTACTAAGCAACCTTATGAAAGAGTTATTGATGTCGCCACTTGATGATTGACCTACGTCGAAGGAATTCGACACCAGGGTTTTTCGCTTGCACCGGCCGTCCAAGGAGAGGAACACATGAAAGCGTCACAGCAGCTTGCAGACAACCTTCAAATCGTCCTGACAGACCTGATCGAACTACAGCTCCAGGGCAAGCAGGCACACTGGAACATCGTCGGTCCGAACTTCAGGGACCTCCACCTCCAGTTGGACGAACTCGTTGCCGCCACCCGTAAATTCGCCGACGACACGGCGGAGCGGATGAGGGCCCTTCACGCCCTGCCCGACGGTCGGAGCGGGACCATCTCGGCGGGTACCCGCCTTGAAGAATTCCCTGGCGGCCTGGTCAACACCAAGAACGCAGTCAAGCTGGTCACCGAGCGCGTGGAGCGGACCGTCCAGACCATGCGGGACGTCCATGACGAGGTGGATGAAGAAGACCCCACAACAGCGGACCTTCTCCACGAATTCATCGCCCGCCTGGAGCAGCTCGTATGGATGATCAACGCCGAAATCATGAGCGCGGGAGCCGCGGTCACGGATCCTGACGAAGCTTAGCCCGCTGCCGGACTCGATCACTGAAAAATGCCAAGGCTTCGGCGAAGTGACCTTTCCAAGCCCGGTATTGAACGTCGCAGGGCCGGAAAAGGGTTCAGTTACAGGTATCCCGACGGGAGCCTGGTAAGCCAAGAGGATCGCCAGCGCATTAAAGCGCTGGCGATCCCGCCTGCATGGACCGAGGTGTGGATCTGTCCGGATGGCAATGGGCACATCCAGGCCACGGGGGTGGACGCGGCTGGTCGAAGCCAATACATCTACCACCCCCGATGGCGTGAACGTAAAGACACCGAGAAGTTCCAGCGGGCCGCGGAATTGGGCTCGGTGCTCCCTGCCGTGCGCAGGACTGTCACGCTGCACCTGAAAGACACCTCGTCTCCCCGGCAGCAGACCTTGGCCGCGGCCGTGCGTCTCATGGATCTAGGCGCTCTCCGCGTGGGCTCTGAAAGCTACATGCGTCAGAACGGCTCCTATGGACTCACCACGCTCAGGTGCCGGCATGCCCGGGTCAAGGACGACGCCGTCGGCCTGAAGTTTCCCGGCAAGAGCGGGCAGTGGTGGGACATCTCCATCCAGGATCCCGCGCTGGCAACCTTCCTTGAGCCATTGGCGCGCCGGCCCGGCAAGGAACGGTTGCTGGCCTACGAATCCGACGGTTCATGGATTTCCATTGATGCTTCCATGATCAATGAGTACCTGCGCGGCATTGCCGGAGCTGCGTACACCTCCAAGGATTTCCGTACTTGGAAGGGGACAGCGGCGGCAGCCCTATCTCTGTTGAAGTCCGAAGGCACCATGACGCGACCCCAGGCCTTGGTGAAGGCCATGAAGGATGCTGCCCAATTGCTGGGCAACACCCCCACCGTGGCGCGTACATCCTACGTGGACCCTCGGATCGTGGAGGCCTATCTGTCCGGAAAACTGCAGGACGTGAATCCGACCGAGGCCTCGATAGCCGCTTTCCTCATCGGGAAGCAGAGCTAGCTGGGCTCCACGCCCAAACTCGGGTGACCTACTCGGCGTCGTGGTCCGTTTCGAGGATCTTCACCAGGCTGTCCAGGGCTGCTTCTGCGCCTTCGCCTTCGGCACGCAGCACTACGACGTCGCCGTGGGAGGCGCCCAGGCTCATGAGTGACAGGATGCTTGCTGCGTCCATGGCGTCGTCGGCCGGCTCGCCTTCACGGGCGATCGTGACCTCGAGGTCAAGGTCGCCTGCGGCTTCAGCGAAGATGGCTGCCGGGCGGGCGTGGAGGCCGACGCGGCTTGCGATAGTGGCGGTACGTTCAGGCATTGGTGCTCCTTTGATGTGGATGGTTGTGGGGAAGTCTAGAGGCCGAGCTCGTTCAGGATGGGAAGCTGGGCCCGGACCGCGCTGCGTGCCGCGGCTGCGTTGGGGGCCGCCAGGGCGGTCGCCGCGAGCTGTTGGGCCTGGGCAACAGTCACCGTGGCAAGTACAGTGGCGACGGCGGCAAGCGCCCGGGCACTCATCGACAGCGTCGCCACGCCAAGCCCAACAAGCACGACGGCGAGGGCCGGATCCGCTGCTGCCTCACCGCAGACGCCAACCGGCTTGGCCGTGCCGCTTTCGCCGCTGACCTGCGCGGCGCCGTCGGCCGTTAGCTTGACCAACTGCAGGACTGCAGGCTGCCACGGATCGTTCAGGGTGGCGAGCGGCCCGAGCTGACGGTCCGCTGCCATGGCGTACTGGGTGAGATCGTTGGTGCCCAGAGACGCGAAACTGACTTCGCGCAAAACTGTGGCCGCGGTCAGTGCTGCCGACGGGACTTCCACCATGACACCCGGGGTCTTGAGCCCGGCGGCGGCACAAAGTGTTGCGAACCGCGCGGCCTCGTCCGCCGTCGAGATCATGGGTGCCATGACCCAGACCTCGGCGTTGTTGGCTGCTTCGGCGGCGGCGATGGCCTCGAGCTGCCGTTCGAGGACGCCAGGGGACGTGAGGTCCGTGCGGTATCCGCGGACACCGAGCGCAGGGTTCGGTTCGTCGGCATTGGTGAGGAACGGCAGCGGCTTGTCCGCGCCGGCGTCCAAGGTCCTGACCACAACTTTCTTGCCCGGGAAGGCTGCGAAGACCGCTCCGTAGGCGGCGATCTGCTCCTCCACAGTGGGCTCGTCGTCGCGGTCCAGGAAGCAGAATTCCGTCCGCAGAAGTCCAACGCCTTCGGCTCCGGCGTCGGCCGCTTTTACCGCGTCCGCACCCGTGCCAACGTTGGCCAACAACGGCACCCGGAAACCGTCTGCCATGGTGTTGTTCCCGCTGAAGGCCGCCAGTGTGGAAGCTTGGGTGGCCCACGCCTTGGCAGCCAACCGCAGGTCTTCCCCGGGCTCAACTGTGATGGTGCCTGCGGCGCCGTCCACATAGACCTCGGTGCCGTCCGCGATCTCGTCCACGCCGAGGGCGGCGACGACGGCGGGCAAGCCGAGAGCACGGGCGAGGATGGCTGTGTGCGACTGCGGTCCGCCGCTGGAGGTAATCAGCGCGACTACCTTGGATGGGTCCAGCGTGGCAGTGTCAGCAGGCGCCAGGTCCTCGGCCGCAAGGATGAAGGGGACATCGGAAGCCGGGATTCCCGGTGCCGGCAGGCCCCGGAGCTCAGACACGATGCGTGCCCGGACATCGAGGACGTCCGCCACGCGCTCGGCCATGTACCCGCCCAGGCCCTTGAGGGTCTCAGCCACCGTTCCGCCAGCTTCCCAGATTGCGCGTTCAGCAGTCCGTGCACCACCTGGAGCCTCGGGAGACAACAGCTTGATGGCCGATTTCACCAGCATGGGGTCGGCGGCCATCAAAGCCGTTGCTTCCAGGACTTCCTTGCCTTCTCCGTTGGCCGTAGCCGCACGGGCCCTCAGTTCCGCCTGAACCGCCTTGGCAGCGTCTTTGATGCGCTGCCCCTGCGATTCAACCGTGACGTCGGCAGGAATATTGACGTTCGCGTGCGGTTCCTGGACCGGCTTGGGCATTTGCTTTACCGGTGCCAGGACGCGCCCGGGAGCTACGCCTACGCCTGAGAAGGTCTGCATGTATCTGGTCCTCTGATTGCTTGGGTGCTGTTGGGCTGACGGGGTATCTGCCGGCGCTTACACGCCTGCCGGGACGGGAACTGCCTCGGCCTCAACCGGCTTGCGGACAGCCCAGCGCTTGAGGGCAATCACAAGGAGGGCGGTGATGACCACACCGACGGCGATCGACAGGAAGAACAACAGGAAGTTGTCGATTGCGAAGAACACGAAGATGCCACCGTGCGGAGCCTTGGACGTGACCGCGAATGCCATGGACAGGGCACCGGTTACAGCGCCACCCACCATGCTGGCAGGGATGACGCGGAGCGGGTCTGCAGCTGCGAACGGGATGGCGCCCTCGGAGATGAAGGATGCACCCAGAAGCCAGGCGGCCTTTCCGTTTTCACGTTCAGCCAAGGAGAACAGCTTCTTGTCCAGCACAGTAGCCAAGGCCATGGCGAGCGGCGGAACCATGCCCGCTGCCATCACTGCAGCCATGATCTGCCACGGTGCCTGGTTTGCCACGCTTGCCGTGCCGAGGCCGGCAACAGCGAAGGAGTAGGCGACCTTATTGACAGGACCGCCGAGGTCGAAGCACATCATGAGGCCGAGAATGATGCCGAGGACGATTGCGCCGGCGCCGGTGAGGCCCGAGAGGCCGGTGTTAAGTGCCTTGGTCAGTGCCACGATCGGAGCACCGAGGATCAGGAACATGAGGCCGGAAGCAACCAGGGAGGCCAGCAACGGAATAATGACCACAGGCATCAGGCCACGCAACCAACGGGGAACATCGAGCTTGCCGATCTGGAAGGCGATGTAGCCAGCCAGCAAACCGCCGACGATGGCGCCGAGGAAGCCCGCGCCCATGAATCCTGAAACAGCACCGGCAACAAAACCGGGGGCAATGCCGGGACGATCAGCGATGGCGTAAGCGATGTAGCCGGCCAGCGCGGGAACCAGGAATCCCAGGGACAGTGCCCCGATCTTGAACAGCACAGCGCCGATATAGGCGCCCAGCGGACCCCAGGCGTTGTTCGGGAACTCGGTGGGCAGGTTGAAAATGTTGTTCTCAACCAGCATCTTGTCGGCGAAGCCCGTGATTTCGTAGCCGCCGAGCAGGAACCCGATGGCAATCAGCAGGCCGCCACCAGCCACGAACGGGATCATGTACGAAACACCCGTGAGGAGTGCGCGCTTCAGCTTCTGGCCAATGTGCTCACCCTTTTCCTCAGCAGCGCGCTCTGCCTGCTCTTCGGCACCGAAGTGCGGGACGCGGCGGGCGTGCGGGTCATCCGCAGCGGCCAATGCCTCTTGGACCATCTTGGTGGGCTCATCGATGCCGCGCTTGACCGGAGCGTTGATGACCGGCTTCCCGGCGAAGCGCTCCTTGCCACGGACGTCCACGTCGACAGCGAAAATCACTGCGTCAGCAGCGGCGATGATGGCCGGATCCAGCGGCTTGGCGCCGGAAGAACCCTGCGTCTCAACCTGAAGGTCCACGCCCATTTCCTGGGCAGCGGCAACGAGCGAATCAGCCGCCATGTAGGTGTGTGCAATGCCGGTAGGGCAGGCGGTCACGGCGACGATGCGCTTGGGTGCGGCAGCCGCCGTCGTGGTTGATGCGGCAGTGGCCCCAGCGGGAGCCGCGGCGGGGGCTGCAGCTGGCTTGTCCGCCAAGGCCCCATCCACGAGGTCCACGATGTCCTGCTCTGTGGCCGCGGCGCGCAGCGCTGCCGTGAAGTCCTTCTTGATGAGGGAGCGGGCCAGCTTGGAGAGCAGCTTCAGGTGCTCCTGGTCAGCTCCGTCCGGGGCCGCAATGAAGAAAATGAGGTCAGCCGGGCCGTCCTTGGCGCCGAAGTCCACTTTGTGGGACAGGCGCGCCATGGCAAGGGCGGGCTCCGTGACTGCGGCCGAGCGGCAGTGCGGAATAGCTATGCCGCCGGGGACACCGGTAGCGGTCTTCTGCTCGCGGGCAAAGGCATCGGTGAAGAGCCCTTCAACCTCGGAAGCACGGCCAGCGGCGGCGACTTTGCCAGCCAGGACGCGGATGACGTCGGCAGGGGAGTCGCCCAGGTTCTGGTCGAGGATGACCAATTGGGGTGTGATCAGCTGGGTCACTGTTAGTCCTTCTGGAGGGCCGTGATGGTTACGGCGTTGGGGGTTGTCTGGTGGACTGCAGGGACAGTGGAGCCCGGCAGCGAAGCAGCAGCGGCACCATGTGCCACGGCCTGACGAAGGCAGTCCTGGGCGGAACCGCCTTGGGTAGCAGCCAGCAAGTAGCCAGCCAGTGCAGAATCCCCGGCGCCCACCGTGCTGACGGCCTGGATGGGGGGATGCGTGGCAAGCCACGCCCCATCAGCCGTCACCAGGATTGCGCCCTTGGATCCGAGTGTTGCCAGAACGGCGCCCACACCGCTTTCGACGACGGCGGCAGCAGCTTGGGCGGCTTTTGCCGGGTCTGCTTCCAGTTCGTCAGCGGTGGAGACGATGGTGAAACCGGCAGCGGCAGCGAGTTCTGCGAGCTCTTCCGCGTTGGGCTTGAGGAGATCGGGTTTTCCTGCAGCATCGCCTTTCAAAGCGGCCGCAAGCGGAGCCCCGGATGAGTCGATGGCGATGCCGGGAACGGCCGCTCCATCAGTGTTCGACCGGAGCCGACGCGCGATTGTGGCGTAGAAATCCGCGGGCACTCCTGGTGGGAGCGAGCCTGCGAGAACCACCCAGCTGGCGCCACGGGAGCGCTCCAGCAGCAGCCCGATCAGGGCTTCCTGCTGTTCGTCGCTCAGCTCCGGGCCGGGTTCGTTGATCTTGGTGGTGACGCCATCCGGTTCGGTGAGGGTGACGTTGCTGCGTAGCGCCTGACCGATGGGCAGGGCAGCGAACGGCACACCGGCGTCGTGCAGTCCGGAAAGTACCGGATCGGAGTCAGCACCCGGCAGGACGGCCAGTGTTTCGAGGCCGGAAGCCACGAGGGCGCGGGAAACGTTGACGCCTTTTCCGCCCGACTCCTGGTGGACGGCGACAGCGCGCTGTACCTCGCCGCGGGCCAGTGGTGCCGGAAGCTCCACTGTGCGGTCCAGGCTTGGGTTGGCGGTGAATGTGACGATCATGCGATCACCACATCAACGCCGGCTTCGGCCAGGGCAGCCGCGAGTTCAGCGGAGGGTTCACTGTCTGTAATCAAAGTGTCAACATCCTTCAGGGTGGCGAACTGGACCAATGTCTCGGCGTCCAGCTTGGAAGAATCGGCCAATGCCACAACGCGGCGGGCTGACTTGACGAAGGCGGCCTTTACCGCGGCCTCTTCAGGATCGGGCGTGCTCAGCCCGAAGGTGGAGTGAATGCCGTTGGCGCCGACGAAGGCGATGTCCGGACGAAGCTTGTAGGCGGCCTCCACGGTGGATTGTCCGACGGCGGCCTGGGTCAGACCGCGGACCCGGCCACCCAGGATTTGGAGGGCAATACCGGCCGTGGAGGAGAGCTTGCCCGCTATGGGAATGGCGTGGGTGATGACCACGAGCTCTTCGTTACCGTTGGCTGCAGGTGTTCGCTGGGCCAGCAGGTCTGCCAGGGTTTCCGTTGTGGAGCCGGCGTCCAGCAGGATGCTGCCAGTGGTGAGTTCCGGAATCAGGGCAAGTGCGGCAGCTGCGATACGGTGCTTCTCGGATTGGCGCTGGATGGCCCGCTCCAGGATGCTTTCCTCGCGAGTGCTCAAGCGGTCCGAAGGGACGGCGCCACCATGAACGCGGCGCAGGCTCCCCGAAACTTCGAGAGCCGCGAGATCACGACGGATGGTCTCCGTGGTGATGCTGAAACGGTCGGCGAGGTCAGTGACGCTCACCCGTCCGCGCTCGGCGACGAGTGCGGAGATCAGTTGTTGGCGCTCTTCAGCGAACACTTACCCTCCATTGCGGTAAAGCCATTTATCAGTGCAGCCACATCAGGTGACTGCTGTCACAACGATGTGGAATTGCTTGACTCTATCTTTGTTTGTGTTGGTAAGTCAATAGAAACCAACATAAACAAAGATTGCAACGGGGGCTGTTCAGCAGGTGCCTGGCTCCAGGGCGCCCTTCAGGGGCACGCCAAAGGGCATGTCGCACTCCCTGTAGTGCGACATGCCCTTCCATCGGATCCTGACTGGGGGATTTGGCGGGATCCGGTCTATGGGGTTGGAAACCCTCTAAAGAGGGGTTTGTCCAGGTGGCTGCCCGGGCGGTTGTCCAGTATCTGGCCGTGCCGGTGGTGACGGCACTGTTGGTCCCGGCGTCGGGTCCGGTACCGGGGGAGGCCCTGGCTCCGGCAGGGGAACCGGCTCCGGTGTGGGCCCGGGCTCCCTGGTGGGATCGGGATGCGAAGGGTCCGGCGGGAAGTCACTCAAGGTCAAGCGCCACGCAGGTGGGTGGCGCGCCGATGAAGCTCGCGCGTGACACTTGGGGAGTACCTGCTGGTGTCCCACCCCGAGGCAAGGTAGTCGATCGGAAGGTTGTCCGGGTCAGGTGGATCCGGAAGCTTGTGCTTTCTAACCGGCCTGTGATCAGTCCCGGTAACTGGAGACTCGTCCTTCTTTGAATCGGTCTGCATGTTTTCCCTTCCTGTTCCTCTACCTCTGCTAAAACTGGTTTCGTTGCTCATGGCGCCTGATCACTGCATCTAGTCCGGGATTTCCATGTGGAAGCCGCAGGGGCAGCCGAGGGTGCGGGTATTGATGATGACCTCGTACATGCGCAGTTGGCCGCCGGGCTTCAGGACAAGCGGGGCCTGGATCCGCCGTAGCTGGCAACTGCTGGTTCTCATGGGCTCCCCGCAGTGCAAATACTGGCCACCGAACTGCAGTATGCCCTGGGAAACGCCGGGGCGGTTCAGTACGACGGCCACCCTTTGTACCGTGGCGGTCTGGTCATAGGAGTTGTTGCAGACCCTGCATTCGTAGGCCACATCCACCGTGTTGGGGGTGGGAGGGTAATGCGACTGAATCGAATCCACCACCAAATGTTGGTCAGTATTGCAGCGTGTACACCATAGGGGGTCGTCTGGTTGGTGGGCTTCGTCGGGAACTCTGGACGCGGGCTGGGCCGACATGGGATTTACCTCTGCATTGTTAATGCGGGGTGCCCGTCTGCATGAGCTGTAAAGCCTGTCCGGCAATGCGGACTCTAGCTAGATTGTGCACATAGGTGCACGGCAGATGCAAGGATTCTGGTGCTTGTTCTTCAAGGAGTGACGAGTTGGCTCCGGACGATCGTAAACTGAATCATGGACGAAATGCACGTTGATTTTGCGGTGCCGGACGATGTCCCAGCGCCGTCGGATACTGTCCCATCGCTTGACGATGTTTCGGTGCCTGAACAACTTCAGGACTTGGTAATCGACAGCGATGATGTAGCAGGCTTCCTGCATGATCTTGCGGTCTTCTCCGCGGCCTCCGTATCTGAAGCCGTAGGCCTGGATGTCCTGTGCGGCATCACTTTGAGCCGGCGACGCCGCACGGCCACAGTGGCCGGAAGTACCCACGAAGCGAGGCTGATCGATGAAGTTCAGCAAGCTTACGGGGATGGCCCGTGCCTGGAAGCCATGCGCAGCCACGCCACGGTGCATGTACCCGATACTTCCGCCGAGGAAAGATGGTCCGAGTACTGCACCGTCATCGCAGAACGGGGGCACCTTTCGGCCCTTTGCGTCCCGCTGGAGTTGGATGAGGGGGCAACGGCAGCCCTGAACTTCTTCGCTCCGCAGGCCAATGTCTACGACGACGAGACAATCCGGAATTGTGAGTTGTATGCCAGCCAGGCCGAGCGTTCACTGAGGTTGGCCGTGAGGATTGGCATCAAGCAGCAGCATGCTGATGACCTTCAGGCCGCAATGCAGTCCAGGACAGTGATTGATCTGGCCTGCGGCATCATCATGGGCCAAAACCGCTGTAGCCAGGATGAGGCCTTCAGGATCCTCACCAAGGCTTCCAACGGTCGCAACCAAAAACTCAGGGATGTGGCTGAGCAGCTCGTCAAGGCTGTGGCGGACGAAGCGCCCGTGGCCCACTTTGAGCCCTAGGAGACTGTCGCCGTGCCCTTCGCACGTATGACAGACCTTGCGCACTTGTGACGCCCGCCACTAATGAACTACATTCATAGGTGGGTTAAGCAGATAGCCCTTGGAGACTCATGACCTGAAGCCATCCAAGATGGTACAAGAACTGCACCTTAAGCCGTGGCCACAATCGGCCGGCTCGCCGCGTGCATCCATGCAGGCCTCCTCGAGGAGCAATCAGCTTCTCCCGACGCGATTCAATATGTTGTCGGAACCCACCTCGCGGTGGATACGTGCATAAAGGAGAATGGCAATGACGCTTGGATCCCCTATTCCCGCCCCTAAACCCATGGTTGGGGCGAAACCCGCAACTTTTGACACCGCCACACGGCCATGGTGCACAGTTTGCGATACTGATTCGTACATTTTTGTTGAGACCGTCGTAGAAGCAGAACCGAACCAGTCCGAAATCGTTGAAGTCAGCTATACCTGCAGTGAGTGCGATACGTTTTACGCCCACCCCGTGCCCTTGGCCGAACTAGTACCGGAGATCCAAACCGAATTCCTGTCCACGTCCGCATCCGGCCTATGGTTCAGCTGCACGCATTGTGGCGAGCCCATGACGCTGGGACGCCCCTCAGAGAGCATCATCGAGCCGCCCCGGAGCACTGACGACCTGGAAGGCCCGAGCCTGTTCGAGGTCTACCTGCAAACGCAGGTGCTCCATTGCCGCTGCGGTTTCCAGATGGAGGTTCCGCGCCACGTCGGATAACCGCGGCCTCTAATTTCATTACTGCTGGGAGGGTAGCTATGCGTACGTTTGGCGTCGAGGAAGAGTTGCTGATCGCAGATCCCGTTGACGGGATGCCGCTTCCGCTTGCTGCGGGCATCCTGGACATAGCTGCCCAACCCCACATGAACACGGCAAGCTATCCGGAAGCCGGTGATTCCCTCAAATCGGAGTTTAAACAGGAACAGATTGAGGTGAATTCCCGGCCTTGCCGGACGGCAGCGGAGCTTCGCGACGAGATCCGCCTTGGGCGGGCTTTGGCCGATTCGGCTGCACGGACGTTGGGGGCCAGAGTGGCCGCCTTGGCCACGCCCCCGGAATTCCACGCGACGCCCACCTTGGGCAATCAACGCTATGCGACCATGGGAACAGAGTTCGGCCTTATTTCGCGCGAGCAGCTCACGTGCGGATTCCACGTCCACGTGGCCATTGAATCGCCGGATGAAGGCGTGGGCGTCCTGGACAGGATGCGCCAATGGCTCCCGGTGCTCCTTGCTTTGAGTGCGAACTCCCCGTTTTGGATGGGCTCGGACACAGGTTTTGCCAGTTACCGGACCCAAATTTGGAACAGATGGCCCACTGCCGGGCCCATGGACGTCTTCGGCTCGTCTGAGGGCTACCGGGCGGTGCTCGCGAACCTGCTGGGCACGGGCGTCCCTTTGGACGAGGGCATGATCTACTTCGATGCGCGTCTTTCCAGAGGACATCCCACCGTTGAACTCCGCATCGCCGACGTCTGCCTGTACGCCGAAGACGCCCTCACCATCGCGGTGATTGCCCGGGCTTTGGTGGAGACTGCGGCGACACAATGGCGGAAGGGGGAGCCGCCGTCGGACGCTTTGACCAGCCTGCTGCGGATGGCCAACTGGCGGTCCAGCCGCTTTGGCATCAACGATCAACTGGTTCACCCGATGGATCACAGGCCTTACCCTGCCGCCGATGTAGCGGGGGCCTTGTTGCGGCACGTCCGAGGGGCGCTGACGAAATCCGGGGACCTGGCGCTCGCACGGTCGGGCGTGGCGAAGATCCTGCGCCGTGGCACGGGCGAACGTCTTCAGCGCCAGGCTTACAACCGGCGGCTTCGGCTCTCCGATGTGGTTTCTGCTGCTATCGCATCCACGCACGAGTACGGCGAACGCTCAAGCGCTGGACTGTTGAGCCACTAACTCTGGACTGCGTATTGCGGAAAGCACGACGGCGGCAGGCCGGTAAGTGCGCCGGTGACCTACCGTCGTCGTGCTTGGGCCTTAGCCCTGGTTGATGCGGATCATGTTGCCGGACGGATCGCGGAAGGCGCAGTCGCGGGGACCCCAGGGCTGAACAATCGGCTCCTGGAGGACTTCGGCACCTGAGGCGCGCAGCTTTTCAAACGTGGCATCGAGATCGTCCGTGTTGAAAACGAGCATTGGCATGACGCCCTTGGTGAGCAGCTCCTGGATGGCGTCGCCATCAGCCTGCGAGCGGCCGGCGTGTGGAGGGGACAGGACGAGTTCGAGGTCTGGCTGGGCATCGCTGCCGAGCGTAACCCAGCGCTGGCCGTCCGAGCCGACGTCGTTCCGGACTTCCAGGCCGAGGGCGTCGCGGTAGAAGGCGAGCGACTCATCGACATCGTTAACAGTGACGTGTGCGTACTTCAATGAAATGTTCATGTCTCACACGCTATTGCAGCTGTGAGGCGGGCGCTTCTTCAATCCTGCTCAGGTTCTTATTGCCGTTTCTTTCCGGCCGTGTTTGCTGCTTCGCGATGCAGGTGGGCATCGCCTTCACCGCATGGTGCTCGCGTGAGCGGTATTCGCTGGGCGTCACGCCGACGATCTCCGTGAAACGTGAACTGAAGGAACCCAGGGACGTACAGCCCACCTCCATGCAAGCATCGGTAACGCTGGTTCCCGCCCGCAGCAAGGCCATGGCCCGTTCGATGCGCCGGGTCATGAGGTAGTTGTAGGGCGATTCACCGTATGCGGCCTTGAACTGGCGGGAGAAATGCGCCGGGGACATAAGGGCGCCCGCTGCCATGGTGGGCACATCCAAAGGCCGCGCGTACTCGCGATCGATGAAATCGCGGGCGCGCCGCAGATGGGCCAGGTTGGCCAGTTCCTGCGGAGTCATGGGGCCAGTCTACTAGGCTCGTCCCATGGATTCAGTGGTCTGGTCGAAGCCCGAAAACCAGCGCGCGGGCACCCCGTTGCTGGTGATGATGCACGGCTACGGCACCAGCGAGCAGCGCATGGTGGACCTGTTTCCGTATCTCCCTGCGGAATTCACCTGTGCGGCGCTTCGCGGCCCCAAGGAAATCGGCGACCACTACGGCTGGTTCCTCCTGGACTACTTCCTGACGAACGACTTCGCCGATGTCATCACCTCCACCAACTCCGTTTTCAACTGGATCAACACCGTGAAAGAGAACCACAGCAGCGTCAGCCTGCTCGGCTACTCGCAGGGAATGGCCATGGCCAGCACGCTCCTGCGGCTACGGCCGCACGCGTTCAAAGCAACGGTTGGTTTGTCCGGTTTTGTCCTGGACAACGACCTCCTGGCGCTCAGCGAATCCTTTGATTCGCCTCCACCCTTCTTTTGGGGCAGGGACAAGGCGGATCCGGTGATCAACGAAGACGCCATTGCCCACACGGAAGAGTGGCTGGAAGCGAACGTAGCCCTGACGGCGCGTACCTACCCGGGCATGGGACACAGGATTGAGCCGCCGGAGCTTGTGGATGTCAGCGCGTTCCTTCGGTACTACGTGTTGAACGGGCGCTCACGAACCTGAAACAGCTGCCGGATTAGACGGCATCCGCCCGTCAGAATCAATCTTTCTGTGAGATTCGCGTCACAAATTCGCATTCGGCCACACACTATTGAATGACAAAATTGTAAGCGCTTACACTTTTGGCTTGCGGCCGCCCCCAGGTCGAAGTTGTCCTGGGGCGCAGTGCCGTTCCCCCAACGTGTCATCGAGTATGGAAAGGGTTGAGGCCGTGTTGCATGGTTAGGACTCACAGGGTGACAATCCAGGACGTTGCAGTCCTCTCCGGATTGTCCATTTGTACGGTTTCCAGGGCTCTGAGGAATCTCCCCAACGTTTCCGAAAAGGCCCAGCGGCAAGTGGCGGAAGCCGCAAACAAGCTGGGCTACAAAGCCTCGGCAGCAGCATCAAGACTGGCCGGTGGCAGCACGGGTTCCGTGGCCATCATCGCCCCCACCGCCACAGCCTGGTTCTTCGCGCAGGCCGTGGAGGCAGCAGAAGAAGTCTTCGGCGACAGCGGTTACGACACCGTCCTGATCAGCCTTCGCAACAAGACCAGCGTCCGCAAGCAGGTCTTCGGCGATCTTGAACGGTTGGCGCAAAGGGTGGACGGCCTGCTGCTGCTCAATGTTGACCTTGACCCCGCCGAAGTGGAAGCGTTGCAAGCTTCCGGGCTGCCAGTCGCCAGCGTGGGCATGCGGAATGTTCCGTGGGACAATGTTGGTATCGATGACGAGCACGCAGCTTGGCAGGCCACCCAACACCTGCTGGGGCTGGGCCATTGGGACTTGGCCGTTCTCTCGAGCAATGAACTCTCCGTTGCTACTGAGACCCCGCGGTTCCACGGCTTCAGGCGTGCACTGGATGAACACCACCTCACCGTCCACCCGGACCTTGTGGTGGCTGCTGGGCCAAGCATCGACGACGGCCGCCGGGCAATGACCGAACTCATCACCCGCGGCGCACGGCCCACTGCAGTGTTCGCCCATTGTGATGAAGCAGCGTTCGGTGCCCTGATGGCGTTGCGGGAGCATGGCCTGTCCGTGCCCAAAAACATGTCCGTGATCGGAATCGATGACCATCCCATGAGCTGGTTCCTTGGACTGAGCACTGTGGCGCAACCCGTTGCCGACCAAGGTGCTTTCGCGGCGAACCTGCTGTGCGAACGACTTTTGAATACAGATCCCCCCAACCCACCCTCCACTCATCTGCTCGATACCAAGCTCATCGAACGCAAAACCACGCGCCACAAGCGCTGAACGGAACCATGCACATGACTGATCTTCGTAATGCCTGGACTGGCGCTTCGGCGCTCTTGTTCGACCTCGACGGCGTGCTGACGCCAACTGCCGTAGTGCACGAGCAGGCCTGGCAGGAGCTGTTCGACTCCTACCTCGCCGATGCCGGGCACCCGCAGGGCTACCAGGAAAGCGACTACTTCGATCACATCGACGGCAAGCCACGCTTCGACGGCGTCCGGGACTTCCTCACCTCGCGCGGAATCACGCTGCCGGAAGGGCCCCTGGATGACGCCCCGGCGAACGAAACCGTGCAGGGCCTGGGAAACCGCAAGAACGCAATATTCAACGAGATCGTGGACACCCGCGGCGTCGAGCCTTTCCCCGGCTCGGTCAAGTTCATCAACGCCGCGCTTGAGCTGGGACTCAAGGTCGCCGTCGTGTCCTCCTCACGCAACGCCCCCGCGGTACTGAAGGCAGCCGGACTTGACCACCACTTCACGGTGGTCGTCGACGGTCAGGTAGCCGCCGCCGTCGGACTTCCCGGCAAGCCGGATCCGGCCACGTTCACTTACGCGGCGTCCCTGCTGGACGTCCCCACCCAGGAATGCATCGTGGTGGAAGACGCCGTTTCCGGCGTGCAAGCCGGCAGTGCCGGCAACTTCCAGGCCGTCATCGGCGTGGACCGCGGCGCTGGCCGCCAAACACTGCTCGACGCCGGCGCCACGCTGGTGGTCGACGACCTCAACGATCTTCTCTGACCCTACTTTTCGAAGGACCTCTTTAGCCCATGGCACTCATCAGCTCTGATCGGCTGCGCTTTCCCTGCGAGCCTTGGAAGCTCGTGGAAAGAATCCACGTCCCCGGTGACGAGGGAACGCTGGAAACGCTGTTCGCCCTCGGCAACGGCCACCTTGGCGTCCGCGGCGCCCATTCCACGCGTGGTGACGGCGAACTTCCCGGCACGTTCATCAACGGCTTCCACGAGATCTGGGACATCAAGCACGCCGAGAATGCGTACGGCTTTGCGCGTACCGGCCAGCGGATTGTGTACGTCCCGGACGCCAATAACTTCACGGTATCAATCGATGGCGAGGCCCTGAGCCTGGCCGAATCCACGGTGCTGGACTACCACCGGAGCGTGGACTTCTCCACAGGCGTCTATGAGGAAACCACCACATGGGCTTGCCGCTCCGGCGCCACGGTCACCACTGTTGAGAGGCGAGCAGTCGGGTTCGATTCGCGCGGATGTCTTGGCCTGGAACTGTCCGTGAGCGCTGACCGCGACGTGTCCGCGGACATTGTTTCCGGCGTCGTAAATCGCCAGGACCAGCCTGTGGAGGACCACTCGGTCCATGACCCCAGGCGATCCGGCCGGCACGCCGGCCGTGTGCTGCTGCCCTTGCACCTCCAGGGCGCCGATGGCTCCCTGCGCCTGGCGTGGGAGACCTCGGAATCCCGCCAGCGCATTGCCATGGCGGTGGATCACTGGATCTCCGCCGAAGGCCAACCCTTCGAGACCGTGGTGGCGGAGGACGAGTCATCCGTGCGCTATGTCCTGGCCATCAACAGTGGCGAAGCATTCCGTCTGGAGAAGACGGTCAGCTACGTCGTGGCTGGGCGCGCGCTGACGGATGATGAAGACGGCGGCGAGAGCCTGGCAGCGGACGCCGAGGCCAATCTGGTGCCGTTCTCCGAAATCCTTGCGCAGAGCCAGGCCCACTACAGCCAGTACTGGACCACCGCGGACGTTGCCATCGGCGGCCAGCCCGAACTCCAGCAAGCCGTGCGGTGGGCCCTCTTCCAGCTCGCGCAGGCAACAGCCCGCGCCGGTGTCGCCGGCATTCCGGCCAAGGGAGTCAGCGGTTCCGGGTATGAGGGCCACTACTTCTGGGACCAAGAGGTCTACCTCCTCCCGTATCTGACATACACCAATCCTGACGGTGCCCGGAAAGTGCTCGAATCACGGCACGCCATGCTTCCGGATGCGCGTGTCCGCGCCAAGGAACTCAGTGTGGACGGAGCTCTTTTCCCGTGGCGAACCATCAATGGGCTGGAAGCGAGTGCCTACTACGCGGCCGGAACAGCCCAGTTCCACATCGCAGCTGCCATCGCGTTTGCCGCCAACCGCTACGAGTGGGCCAGCGGCGACGCCAGCTTCCGTCCCGACATTGGTGCCGACCTGCTCATTGAGACGGCACGGATGTGGGTCTCCCTGGGCTTCTTCGGCAAGGACGGACTCTTCCACATCCACGGCGTTACCGGACCGGATGAATACACCGCCGTGGTCAACGACAACCTCTACACCAACGTCATGGCCCGGTTTAACCTCCGTGCCGCGGCTGCGTTGGAACACGAAGGCATCGCTGACACCGAACGTTTGGTGTGGCGCCAAGCTGCCGAGCGCATGTCCCTGCCCTACGATCCCCACCTGGAAGTCTTCAGCCAGGACAACGACTTCATGACTTTGGAGCCGTGGGATTGGAACACGCCCAAGTCCAAGTACCCTCTCCTGCTGAACTTCCACCCCTTGGTGATCTACCGGCACCAAGTCCTTAAGCAGGCCGATACCGTGCTGGCCATGTTCCTTCAGTGGCAGGATTTCTCAGCCGAAGAAAAGCAGCGGGCCTTCGACTTCTACGACCCCATCACCACCGGCGACTCCACCCTGTCCGCCTGCGTGCAGGGCATCATGGCCGCCGAAGTTGGGTATGGCGACGTCGCGCTGAAGCATTTCACCGAAGCGTTGTTCATTGACCTGGACAACTCACACGGCAACACGATCGACGGCGTCCACATCGCCTCCACCGGCGGAATTTGGAGCTCGTTGGTCTGCGGCTTTGCCGGAATGCGTGATCAGGGCGAGGTCCTGCGCTTCGATCCGCGGCTGCCCGTGGAGTGGGAAGGCCTCTCCTTCCGGCTCAAGGTTCGTGGTCGTTTGCTGTCTGTGGAACTCGTTCAGGGATCCATCGCGCTGACGCTCGTTACAGGTTCGGGTTACAGCGATGAGCCTCTGCTGATTCGGGTTCGGGATCACGACGTCACCGTCAGCGCGGACACCATCACGGTGCCGTTGGATACGGTACCCGTGCCGCCGCCGTCGATCTTTCCCAGCGTCTTCCCGACGGCAGGATTGCCGATCGTTCGGGCCTAAACCGGCACAGCTCTTTGCGCTGCTTGCAGCATTGGCGGTTGTTCCCGGCCGTGGGAACAACCGCCCATGCTTTTCAGATGGGCTGCGTCTCAGTTAGGCGAGGGAAAAGTTGATGTGTGGTCCTCAATGAGGCCGCTCGCTGCGATTTCCCTCAGCGTGTAAATAGCCTTTGCTGCTGCGCCTTTGTCCCGGTAAGTGACGGTGAGCGCGAGTTCGATCCCGTCATCATCGACGAGGCGTACCCTGCAGTCGCCGCCAGTGGCGTCAAAGACTTCGAAATGCCCAGCCATTAAGCGGCGCCCCGCTGCATTGCCTGTGCCGTACCTGCACCGGCCGCCTGCGTGTCCGTCACATTCTGATGACCAGATGAACGACGCCGATCCAACTCGCTGTTAATGAGCTCCAGAAGCGCTTGTGCCGGCTCGGACAAATGATGGGTATCAGCCGAGCCCAACTGATCGCAATGGATGAGGACGTGGCGGATGCGTTCGAGTTCGCGCGAAGGAACCAAAGGCCAGCGATGAAAAAGCTGCCGTACGGCTATCGCCCCGAGAAGGGCGTCGGGTTTGTTGGGCGTCACATGGTGTCCTGCTGCTCTTCTTCGAGCGACAGCAGCCGCGGAAGACGCGGCTCCATGTGCGAGGAGGATCTCGGATTTGAGGGAATTGGGGGCCATGCGGACCTCCCGAAATAGTACGAGGGAAGCCGGCTGCGTGACTTTCAATCAAGCTTACAGAATGTGAGTTATGTCATGTCAATCATTACGTCATCTGCATTAGTGCCAGGCTGATCAACCAGCAGCAGCTCTGGAAGTTGGGTGTACCGGATCGCGGAACTCCAAGCCTCTCAGTGGAGATTGTTAAGCTGGGACCCATGAATCGCAGCCTCGCAACGTTGTCCGTCGTGCCGCTCCTTCTACTCCTCGCCGGCTGCGGCTCTGTGGAGGAAGCCGCCGGGAATGCTGCCAGCGAAGCGGCCTCGAAGGTGGCCACTGCTGCTGCCGAGGAAGTCAACAAACAGATTTGCGCCGTAGTCCAGGACGGATTGGTGAGCGCTGAGGACAAGCAGGTACTCAGTGGGCTGGTCACTGCTGCCCGTACCGCCGGTGTTCCCGCCGAAATCACGACTCCGCTGAACCAGATCGCTGAGGCCGGCGACGACGTCCCGGCTGAGTCGGTCCAGGCATTGAAGGAAGCTTGTTCGGCCTAGTCCTTGATCTGCGCAGACCTTGATCTGCGCAGCCCCCCAACCGGGATCCGGCTGGTGTCAGCTCCAGCTGGTGCGGTGCAGCAAGACGTTCTCCAGCAGCATCCCAGCCATGGAAAAGTGCGTAACAGTCGAATCTGGTGACCATGACGCTGTTGCGGGCGCCTCTGGATGCAACGGTGATGACGGCTCCGGTGAAGACGCTGCCAGTGAAGACGGTGACGGTGAAGACGCTGCCAGTGAAGAAGGTGACTGCGAAGACGGTGACAGTGAAGACGGTGACAGTGCAGTTGCCGGAGAGCGAGTGTGGCCCGGTAGGCGTGGGGCTTTGGATTGGTATATGTGTCCGGTGGGTGTGTTGATTTCCAGTTGGTGCAGACCGCCGTGGAGTGTTTTTGTGTTCCAGTCGGGGTTTTCTTTGGTGTGGTTGCACGCTTCGCAGAGCCCCGCGCCGTTGGCGAGGCTCGTGGCGCCGCCGTTGTGCCAGGGGATGACGTGGTCTATGTGGCGGATGGGCGCGTCGCAGTAGGGTGTGCGGCAGGTGTCGTCGCGGGTTTCGATGAAGCGGCGCATTCCGGGTGGGAAGAGTCGGGCTTTGGAGTCCATGGCCAGCAGTTCACCGGAGGCGGGTGCTGTGTAGAGCCGGCGGAGCAAGACTCTAAAGTCCTTGCCCTCGTTGGACTTCGGGCTCACCTTGTACTCTGTGCTCACCTCAGCCTGCCCCGCGGCTCCGGCTCCGTCTTTCGCCTCTGCCCCAGCTGGCTCTCCGGCGATGAGGGTTCTGGCCCATTCGGCGGGGACGATTCCGTAGCCCTGGAGCCGTGCTGGTTCGCTGTCGCCTTGGAAAAGGGTGCGGTCGGTCATGACGAGCTGCACATCAACACCGCTGATCCCGCCGGGGGTACCGGTGAGGCGTTCGGTCAGGGTGTCGGCCATCACCTGGCCCCGGTTACGGGTGTCCCCGCCGGAGCGGGCGGAGTCGGCGTGCCGGGTGAGCGCGGCGTAGGCGGCGACTCCTTGGGCGACGGGGAGCAATGCGGTGAGGATGGTCATGGTGTCCGGGGCTGGGCGGAGGCTGACGTGCCGTTCGGACGCGGCGTGGGCTGCGCGTTGGGTGATGGAGCGTGGGTCGCGCCGGTAGGCGGCGGCTCGTGCGGCGGCGGTGATGGTTTTGTCTCCGGCGCCGTCGAAGGTACCGGTGTCGGGGGCGAGTTCCTCATCAACGGCTGCCCGGTCTTCGACGGACAGGCAGGCTGTTTCCTTCACCAACAGAGTGGCCCGCCATTCGTTCAGGTGTCCGGTTTCCAGGGCGGCCATGGTGCGCGGCATTTCCGACACCAGTGCCTTGGCCAGTCCGAGGAGCCGGGACCCTTTGTTCGGTGATTCCCGGCGCGCGAGGGCGATCTGCGCGCCCACACCCTGACCAAGCTCAGCGGAGGAGACACCGGCAGAGGCTTGTTCGCGGCGCTGCGCCAAGTCAAACGCCACCGCGGCCCGCGCCTGCAAAGCCGCGATCGCGGACTTCACGTCCTCCAAACCACGAATCTGATCGATCAAGCCACCGCTGTCACTCCTCAACCGGAGAGAGCCCACCCCAGCAAGCAAATCCTCAACGTCAAAGCCACCGGAGCCCGAGTCCCTGGAGCCAGCGGTCACAGCAACGGAACCCGGCACGGCGGAAACCGACATAGCTGCTTGGCTTTCTCGGTTCCGCTCCATACCCCTACTCTTCCAGCAGCCGCAGACATTATCGGCGGGTCAACGTGCCTATGTGGAAAACCCTTGAATGTCGGGCGAGGGCGTGCAAAGCAGGCTTCCCTGCGTTCACCAACTACCGTGAATTAGGATCAGATGCTAGGGAAACAAGCTTCACGCTTATCGAAGGATCACGGAATGGACGCAAACGGCCACGCCAAGGGCTACTGGTACGGCAAGGACCCCGGGGAGATAGCCCTTGCCGTTGATGTCCTGAATGCCCTCCGGGATTATCGTGTCTCAGAACAGGCCATGCGTCGAAGGACCCGCTCTGCCATGGGTATGGGCGAAAAGGACCTCTTGGCCTTGCGGTACCTTTTCGAAGCCGAAGCGGCGGGCAAGGTGATGAAACCCAAGGATCTGGGCGATCGCTTGGGCATAACGTCAGCGTCCATGACCACGCTGATCGATCGTTTGGTGGACTCCGGCCACATCCGGCGCGAACCGCATCCTACGGATCGTCGGGCCTTGATTCTGCGGCCTACTGCCGGTTCCGATCAGGAAGTCCGGCACACGCTTGGTGGAATGCATCGCCGCATTTTGAACGTAGCCAGCGCCCTCAGCCCAGTAGAAGCGCGGGTGGTGATGGACTTCCTCCTGAACATGCGCGAAGCCTTGGACACGATTGACGAAGACTCAACCGACGAACACTCGAGGAACCCGGGACCTACCCCCTCATGACGTGGGGCTCCACTGCAGGATCAGTATCAGCGTGACCAGGAATCCAAATCCGTAGTTGAGTTAGATAAAACGGCGCCGTTCAGTGTTGGTGCGTGCCGCCGTCGTATCCGTGAATGCTTGTGGCCCAAGCTTCAGCGCCTGAGCTTCGACGAGCCGCGGAAATTGCAGTGCCAGCCATGGGCTGAAGACGGCAGGAGTCCTCTCCAAGGCTTCTGCGAGGAGTCCCGGAGACATCCATACCGTAGTCAGCCACTTCGAGTGGATTTGGCCTGAGCGGTCCCAGGGCCCGGGCCGTATAGACGGGGCAAAGCTCGTTCTCGACGATGCCCGAAGGGTCCACGGCGCGATAACGGAAGCTGGGGAGGACTAGTTCGAGCCGCCCCACGTCCACTCCGAGCTCGTAGTGCGCGCGACGGAGAACAGCATCCTTGGGGTCCTCGCCGGGAGCCGGATGCCCGCAGAAGCTGTTGGTCCACACACCTTGCCATGTCTGATTTTCGGGGGAGCGGCGTGTGAGGAGGAGCTCGCCGAGGTCATTGAGCAAGTAGCAGGAAAATGCAAGATGCAGTGGCGTTTCTTGGGTGTGGACTGCTTCTTTTGGGGTTTCGCCGATGGGCCTGCCGGAGTCGTCGAGAAGGACGACCATTTCTGTTGCGTTCATTCTCCGCCTTCCTCAGACGCCTCGAACGTTAAGATCCACTCGAGTGTTGCTAGATAAGCTAGCTAGAAGGCTAACATGTATGCAGTTAGATGTAACATATGCAGAGGATGGGTTAGCGCCTTAGGAATGGCCGCTGATAGTAAGCGTAATCAGCACTATGTTGAGCCCAACAATCAAACTTGCACTCGTCCAGCCTGCTATCTTCAACGGCTTGGAGTCCGCATGGATGCCCATGACCTCGCGCTTACCGGTGAGTCTTATGAGTGGGATCAGCGCGAAGGGAATTCCAAAGCTCAGCAGGACCTGGCTTAGCACCAGCGCCAGGGTGGGCTCAACACCTGCTCCCAGGACGATCAATGCCGGAATGAGGGTAATCACGCGGCGGGTCAGCAACGGGATGCGTACCTTGAGCAGGCCGCCCATGATGGTTGCGCCGGCATAGCAGCCTACCGATGTTGACGCGAGGCCGGAGGCGAGCAAGCCAATCGCGAAGATGATGCCGATTGCGGGGCCAAGTGCCGATGTCACGGCCGCGTGGGCACCGGCAATCGTATCCGTTCCCTCAATGCCCCTGAGGCTGGAGGCAGCCAGCAGGAGCATCGAAATGTTCACCACACCGGCAAGCAAGAGGGCGCCCACAACGTCAAAGCGGGTTGCGCGAATCAGCCGCGTCCGCACAGCCGGGTTTTCGGAGAATCCGTGCCGGTCTCTGGCCAAAGCCGAGTGCAGATAAATCGCGTGCGGCATCACGGTGGCGCCGAGCATGCTTGCTGCCAACAGGACCGTATCCGTACCCTCAAAGCGGGGAAGCAAACCGCCCAATGCGCTTCCGGCATCCGGAGGATTGACGAACAAACCGGAGACAAACCCGACGGCAATGATGCCCAGCAATACCAGGATCGCGTACTCGAAGGAGCGCTGGCCGCGGCGGGACTGCAGTGCCAACAGCATCATTGACGCGACGCCAACGATCAGGCCGCCGGCCAGGAGTGGCAGCCCGAACAAGAGATTGAGCGCAACCGCACCGCCAATCACCTCAGCCATGTCCGTGGCGCCGGCAACGATCTCGGCCTGCGCCCAGTAAAGGCGCCGGCCCTTGGTTCCAAGCCGCTTGCCGAGGATCTCGGGAAGGCTCAGGCCGGTTGCCAGACCGAGCTTCGCTGATTGGTACTGCACGAGGACTGCCATGGCGTTGGCTGCAACCAGCACCCACACCAGCAAATACCCGTAGTTTGCTCCCGCCGTCAGGTTTGCGGCCACGTTGCCGGGGTCCACGTACGCGATAGCCGCCACGAATGCAGGGCCAAGCAAGAGTAGCCGCGACCATACCTTTGCGGGTGTGGGTCGTCTTTGCAGGGTGGGGGTGGCCATCGTCTTCATCCTCTTCATTGCGGAATCCTGTTACGAGGATAGCCGAAAGTTAGGCATACCGAAAAGTAGTTTTTAGGTAGTCCGTTCCAGCCGCTCCACGTCATGGCCCAAGGAGCGGTCTCAGGCACATCGCTCAATACAGGAAGATGGGCAACCAATCACGGTTGTGCGCATGGACCAAAGCCAGGAACAGGACGAAATCGAAGAGCAGATGAACTGACACCACATATGTGAAGGACTTCGTCAGCTTGAATGTGTAGCCCTGTAGCAGTGCAAAAGGGAAGGTGAGCAGGGGACCCCAGGCCTGGTAGCCGATCTCCCAGAGAAAGGACGAGAAAACCACGGCTTGCAGGAGGTTGGCCAGCCAGTCGGGGAAGTGCTGGCGCAACAGCGTGAACGTGGTGCAGATGAAGAACAGTTCGTCCCAAATGCCCACCGAGTTCACTCCGAGGAAGAGGCGCCAGAAGATGGTGGGATCGGAGGCGGCCGGCCAATTGTGGTAGACGCCTGTCCGGATCAGGTAGGCCGGCAGGATGAAGTATCCAAGCCCTACAACGCCCACCAGGTATAGCTTCGCGGCGAGCGGCCATGCACGGCCCGTGTTGACTGGAAATTTGATCGTCTTTTCGTTGTACAGGTACCGGGATACAAGCCACGGAACCAACACGGCCAAAGCCATGGCGCCACCCATGAGTGCCATGTGTTCGATGCTCAGATCCGCATTCAGGGGTACCAGGCTGATCGTGACCATTCCGGCAGCTACCAAGGCGAGGTGCCGCATCAAGCCGTGGTCGATAAACGCAGCGGTGACAATGCTGGCCGCAAGGAGTGCGTAACCAAGAAAATCGTTTCCCAAGGCGAAAAGCGGCACGCCGGACAGGGAGAGCATCGCTGCCGGCAAAAGCTTCCAAGTGAGCGCGGTCCGGGATTCCGTGGAAGTCGACATCACAACTCAAGCATCCCAGTGCTGGCTGCCGCAGGACACGGTTTTCCTATACTGCCTCAGGCCCCTAACTGGAACGCGGAAATTCTCTGTAAGATTCGTGGCAGGGCCCATGCTTTTCCGGGTCAGGTCATGTCTGGCTTAGCCAGCGGGGGATACTCATAAAGGAATATTCAATGGCTCAAGAAGCGGGCTCTTTTCCACCGGGCGGCAGTGCTGACCACCCATCAGCGGAGGACGTCAAGGCGTCCAGTTTTGCCCAGGGCATGACCATGCGTGAACAGGTGATGGACATCATCGATGCCATCCTCGCTGATTCTGATCTCGAGAGCGAAGGCGCCAGGAACAAACTTCGCCAGCTCATCGAGGCTCGTCCGGATGATCCCGAGGGCGCTTTGCTGGAGCATCTGCTGGAAACCCGGAAGGCTTCGGCCGCAGAGCCGGCGGTTCCGGTTCGGCAGGAAGTCTCCAGTGTCCATCTTGAGTCCTCTGACGCAGCGCGCACGGTGACTGTTCCCGTAAGCCAGGAGGTCCGGGAAGACATCCAGGCAATACTCGCGGACAAGCTTTTGTTGACGGCATTCCAGCCGGTCCACGCGCTGCCTGACGGAAACGTGGTGGGCGTTGAAGCGTTGACCCGGTTTGTCGGTGAGGACGGCGCCGGAGCGGATGTCTGGTTCCGCGAGGCCGCGGAAGCCGGCTTGGGGACTGAATTGGAGATCGCAGCCCTTCATTGCGCGCTCACTGCTGCAAAAGACGTCCCCAACGACATGTATGTCGCCTTGAACCTTACTCCGGCGACGTCCCGTGACCCGAGAGTCCGGAACCTGCTTGCTGCAGCGTCGCTGGCCCCGGACCGGATCATCGTTGAACTAACCGGCAGCTTGGAAGCCTTGGAAGGCCAAACGCGCGACGACGGACTTGGCCAGTTGCGCGCGCTCGGCTTGCGCGTTGCTGTCAGCGCCTCCGGAGCAGGTTTCGTTTCCATGGACCTGCTGAGCGAGCTGAGCCCCGACATCATCAAACTCGATCGCCATCTCATCGAAGGCATCGAAGGCAGCGAGGGGCAACGGATCCGGGCCAGGGCAGTGGTCGAGCTCGCCCGCGAAGTTGGAGCTGCGGTGGTCGCGGAGGGCATCGAAACTCCCGCGGAACTAAAGGAAGTCACGGCGTTAAAGGTGACTGCTGCCCAGGGATACTTGCTCGGACGCCCCTCGGTTCACCCCTTGGACTGGTCCGCCTGGAGCATTCGCGCACAAGCCGAGGCCCAGCCGACGAGCTAATTGCCCAGGGGTTCTCCTTCTCTGTGCACGTTGTGCGGATCCGTTACCACGTAGGTCCCCGGCGGCATTCCGGCGCCAAAAACAGGACCGGGATCCGGCCGCTTGGGGTGCCGATTGTCGTCGGCCAGCCGTTGCGTTAGACGTTGAAGAACCCAGGGAACCAGGTGTTCCCGAGCCCAAACGATGTCGTCCGCCCTGGCCTCCCGCCAAGTGCGTGGAGGCAGGGCCTTGGGAATCATCGGCTCCAAGGTGTGCGGGACATTGAGCGTCTCGAGCACCATCATGGCGATGGTGTGCTGGCCCAGCGGGGAGAAATGCAGCCGGTCCGGATCCCACATTTGCGGGTTGGTGAGCTGGCGCAGCGCCCAGAGATCGGCGATCACGGCGTCGTGGCGGGCGGCGATGATGCGCATGTTTTCGTTGAAGATGGCTACTTTGCCACGGGCATGCCCGACCACCGGGGTTGCACCCCAGTCGGGACCCGCGAACAGCAGGATTGTTGCGCCGGTGGCCGCCAGGACCTTCACGCCGGAATCAAGTTCGAGGGCGAGTTTGTCGGGATCGCTCCTATGGAACAGCAGGTCGTTTCCACCGGCGTTGAGCGTTATGAGATCCGGCTGCAGTTCAAGGGCCGGGGCCACTTGCTCTTCCAGGATCTGGTGGAGCAGCAGTCCCCGCACGGCGAGGTTGGCATAGGCGAAGTCCTCATGTCCGACGCTTAGTTCCTCCGCAACCCTGTCAGCCCAGCCCCTTAGTCCACCGGGGCTGCCGGGCTCCGGATCGCCAACCCCTTCGGTGAAGGAATCACCCAGCGCCACGTAGCGGCTCCACGGGTGCAGGCGGGTCCCGAAGGTGACAGGGCCACCCTGCGCCGGACCATCGGCGCTGGAGGCGTTCATTCCCCCATATTGCGCTCTCCCAAGGCTCATTGCCATGGGTTGACGTGTCAAGTAGGGGGAACGGCACTGGAAGTGACGTACGACGGCGGTACGCACCCAACGCGCGTACCTCGCGGAAGGTGCGTACCGCCGTCGTTGTTTCAGAAGCGGATGTGGACTGCGAAGCTGTCCTCGGGTTGGCCGGTGTAACGCGAGGCCGAGTTGCGGGCAGCGGCCGGTATATCGATGAAGCTCCGGGCTGTGGCGGTGAGCCCCGGGTAGTCGTCGAATGCCAGCGTCAACCGACCGTCAGCAGCGTGTTTGATGTGCACCGTGATGACTGTTTTTGGCGTCTCCGCCGGAAGGCCGGCCGTGGTGAGTGAGTAGTAAGGCGTGGTTCTCCCGCGGATATCGGCAGGAACGTTGGCCCGGATGGACCCCTCTTCCTCCAGTTCGGAGAGGCGGGCCTTGACGGTATCTTTGCAGGCCGTGACGCCGTGGGTGATGTCTGATACTTTGCTTGCGCCATTGCGAGCAAGGTAGTTGAGGATTTGGCTTCTGGTGAGTTGGGTTCGGGTGGGGGCTTTGATGGAAGTCGTTGTCATGGCCGTGTCCAAGCGGTCGACTTTTTAGTCATCATTTCCTATGGTCAGGCACCCAGTTGGGCGCAATGAGGCGGTGCGGATTCCTCGTTGAATCCGTCCGAATGGTGTGGTGGGTTGTCTCGTTCGATCCAGGGCTTTAGGGCGCCGAAACCGGTAGGACAGCCCCTAGCGATCCTTCTACGCCATGAAGGTGCCGCATCATGGCGATCCCGGCATCCTCGGCCGAGCCATTTTCGATGGCTTCAAAAATGGCCGCGTGCTCTAGTCCGGATTCCTTCCTCCGGTCCACTACCTGGTTCAAGGTGCTGGACTGGTTGGCCATGGCCTCGTCGATGTCGGAAAGCATCGATGCGAAGACGCCATTGCCACTGCTGCGGGCGATGATTGCGTGGAACTCGGAATTGAGGATGACCCACTGTTCCAGATCGTCTTCTTTATCCATTGCCAGCAGGATTTCCCGGAGGGATTCGACATCCTGCTGGCTGCGGTGTTCCGCTGCCAAACTGGCGGCCGGCACTTCAATGTGAGGCCGGGCCTGCAGGAGTTCGCGGGCCGAATACTTGCCCAGTTTCAGGTCGTGGCCAACTTTGTCGGCGATGACGAAAGTGCCCTTGCCCGTCCGGGTTACGGTCAGGCCCAAGGCATTTGAAGACTTCAGGGCCTCGCGCACCATGGTCCTGCTGACGCCGAACTGCTGCGCCAACGTGGCTTCCGAATCCAGGCGCGAACCTACTGGGAGGCTGCCGTCTTCAATGGCAGCCCTCAGGGTGGCAAGCACTGCCTCGGCGGCACCGACCCTTACGACTTTGGTTTGTCCAGCAGTCCAGCTGTCCAACAGGCTGATCATGCAATGAATATGGCATGGCTCACAGAGTGGGGCAAGTTGTTACGCGGGGAGTTGCGCTGCTTGACGGGCCTGAAGTGCTGCCTGACCTGCCTCCAGTTGGGTACGGTATCTCCATGGCGGCATCCGAGAAGCGCGATAAACCCGGTTCCACACTGCTGACCGTTGCCATTGCCTTTGCGGCGAACGCCCTCGTTGCGGCGGCCAAATCGGTGGCTGCCGTCATCACCGGATCTGCTTCCATGACCGCCGAAGCCGCACATTCCTGGGCGGACACCGGCAACCAGGTATTCCTCTTCGTGGCGGAACGGCGCTCCCGGCGCCCTCGGGACGACAGCCATCCGATGGGTTATGGCCGGGAAGCATATGTCTGGTCCATGTTTGCCGCTTTCGGGCTGTTCACCGCTGGCGCAGTGGTGTCCATAATGCACGGGATCCAGCAGATCATCACGCCGGAGCCCGCTTCGGACTTCCTGGTGGCATACGTGGTGCTGGCCGTGGCCTTTGTCCTGGAGGGAGTTTCCTTTGTCCAGACTTCCGCCAGACCAGGAAGGCGGCCCAGGAGCTGGAACGGAACACCCTGAAGCAGGTCCTTATCAGCTCCGATCCCACCTTGCGAGCCGTGTTCGCAGAGGATGCTGCTGCACTGATTGGCCTGGTGGTTGCGTTTGCCGGTGTGTTCCTGCACCAGGTCACTGGTTCGGCCGTGCTGGACGCCGTAGGCTCGATCATCGTGGGTGTTCTGCTGGCGGTTGTTGCCGTTGTGCTGATCGATCGCAACCGACGCTTCTTGGTGGGCCAAGGTGTAACGCCGGACATTGAACGTTCCATCGCCCGCCGCGTGCTCGAACACAGGGATATTGCCCGCCTCACCTACCTCCATGTGGAGTTCGTCGGCCCCCGCAAACTGTACGTCGTGGCCGCCGTCGACCTTCAGGGTGACCACCCGGAACACCAGGTGGCAGTTGCTCTGCGTCGAATCGAGCGTGAGCTGGAGGACCATGAAACGGTGGAGGAAGCCGTACTGACGCTGGCTACTCCGGATGAAACCCCCTGGGCGGTGACTTAAGCGGACCAGGGGCGCTAACTACAGGCCACTGCCTTAGCTACCGGCCACTCACCATCAGCCGCTGCATCTGCTCGCCTGCGTCGCTCCCAGGCGTCGGTGTGTAGACCACGATGTGGAGATCGGGCCTGTCCGACGGCGAGACCTGGTGGTGCTCCATCTGCAGTACGCCCACGGCAGGGTGATGGAAGAGCCGTTCCCGGGACTCGAAGCCCAGGATGTCGTAGCGGTCCCAGCTTTCCTGGAACTCCGGGCTGGCTTGCTTGAGCCGTTCAACTTGGAACTCAACATCGGGATCGCCCAAGCGTTGCCCCGTCTCTGCCCGGAACTCGGCAAGGAACCGCTTGCTGGTGACGTCCCAATCGGGGAGCAGGTCGCGGATATAGGGGTCAGTGAAGACCAACCACAAAAGGTTCCTGTCGCCGGCGTCGAAGGTTCCGATGTTGGGATACAGGGCCTCGTAAGCGCGGTTCCAGCCGGCGATGCCCCAGTCCGGGGAAAGGGCGTAGGAAGGGTTGGGATCCAACGCATCCAATAGCCGCTGCACATGGGCGGGTGCATCGGCCGCGACTGGACCGGCAGGAGGGGCGGACGAATAGCCGCCCAATGACAGAACGTAGCTGAGTCCGGTGTCGGACAGATGCAGCGTGCGGGCTACGGCCTCGAGCACCTGCCGGGAAGGGCTGATATCCCGGCCTTGCTCAAGCCAAGTGTACCAAGTGACGCTGACGCCGGACAGGAATGCGATCTCTTCCCGGCGGAGGCCGCGCTCGCGGCTCCGCCCCACGGGAGGGAGTCCATAGTCAGAACGCAGGGCTTGGGTGCGGCGGGTCCTGAGGAAGAGTCCCAGTTCCTTGCGCCTCTCATCTTTCACGAACTCAACACTATTACTCTGGTAGTTTCACTACTAGTAGCAGCACCGTCTTCCACCCGCTGTAGAACAACAGCAGGATGGTACTTATGCCTGCACTTCGCTCCAGAACAGTTACCCACGGCCGCAACATGGCCGGCGCCCGCGCACTGCTGCGCGCCTCCGGCGTCGCCAACACGGACATCGGTAAGCCGATCATCGCCGTCGCCAACAGTTTCACCGAGTTCGTTCCCGGCCACACCCACCTTGCTCCCGTGGGCCGGATCGTCTCCGACGCGATCCTCGCCGCCGGTGCGGTGCCGCGCGAATTCAACACCATCGCCGTGGACGACGGCATCGCCATGGGCCACTCCGGCATGCTCTACTCCCTGCCTTCCCGCGACCTGATCGCGGACTCCGTTGAGTACATGGTCAACGCCCACTGCGCGGACGCCCTGGTCTGCATCTCCAACTGCGACAAGATCACCCCGGGCATGCTCATGGCCGCGCTGCGCTTGAACATCCCGGTAGTGTTCGTCTCCGGCGGTCCCATGGAGGCCGGCCGTGTGACCCTGACCGACGGCTCCGTGCGCTCCCTGGACCTGGTGAACGCGATTGCCGACGCCGTAGACGAATCGATCTCCGATGAAGACATCAACCTCATCGAAGAGAACGCTTGCCCCACCTGTGGTTCGTGCTCTGGCATGTTTACCGCCAACTCGATGAACTGCCTTGCCGAGGCAATCGGCCTGGCACTGCCGGGCAACGGCTCCGTGCTCGCGACCCACACCGCCCGCAAGGCGCTGTACGAGAAAGCCGGCGCCACCGTCGTCGAGCTCGTCAAGCGCTATTACGACGGCGACGACGACTCCGTTCTGCCGCGCTCCATCGCCACTGCCGAGGCCTTTGACAACGCCATGGCCCTGGACATCTCCATGGGCGGCTCCACCAACACGATCCTGCACTTGCTGGCCGCGGCCCAGGAGGCGGGCGTGGACTACGGCCTGGAAGAGATGGACGCCAAGTCCCGCCAGGTGCCATGCCTGGCCAAGGTGGCCCCGAACGTCGCCGGAGACAAGACCTATTACATGGAAGACGTGCACCGCGCCGGCGGCATCCCCGCGCTGCTGGGTGAGCTCAACCGCGGTGGCCTCCTGCACAAGAACGTCCATTCGGTGCACTCCAACGACCTGGATGGCTGGCTGGACGACTGGGACATCCGCGGGGGCAAGGCCACGGAAGAGGCGCAGGCGTTGTGGCATGCAGCTCCCGGCGGCGTCCGCTCCTCCACAGCTTTCTCGCAGTCAAACCAGTGGACCTCGCTGGACACCGATGCCGAGGGTGGCTGCATCCGTTCGGTGGAGCACGCATACTCCAAGGACGGCGGCCTGGCTGTACTGCGCGGCAACGTAGCAGTGGACGGCGCCGTGGTGAAGACCGCAGGCGTGGACGAGTCCATCTGGACCTTCGAAGGCCCAGCAGTTGTGTGCGAGTCACAGGACGAAGCTGTGGAAAAGATCCTGAACAAGACCATCAAGGAAGGCGACGTGGTGGTCATCCGCTACGAAGGCCCCAGGGGCGGCCCGGGTATGCAGGAAATGCTCTACCCGACGTCGTTCCTCAAGGGCCGCGGCTTGGGCAAGAAATGCGCCCTCATCACGGACGGCCGCTTCTCCGGCGGGACCTCCGGCCTGTCAATCGGGCACATCTCCCCGGAGGCTGCCTCCGGCGGCGCCATCGCCCTGGTGGAGAACGGTGACATTATCAGCATCGACATCACGCAGCGCTCCCTGCAGTTGCAGGTCTCCGACGAGATTCTCGCCGAACGCCGCGAAAAGCTTGAGGTCAACGGCGGCTACAAGCCGAAGGATCGCGAGCGCCACGTTTCGCCGGCGCTGCGCGCCTACGCGGCCATGGCCCTGTCCGCGGACAAGGGCGCCGTCCGCGACGTGTCGTTGGTGGAGAACCTCTAAGCGCAGGTCAGGACTGTTCGGGCGCTTCTTCGTTGGCGATTGCTTCGATCCAATCGATGGCTTCGTCGGGCATCTGCAGTCCCGGACTTTCCTCGTCCGCGACCCACCACGAATCAGCTGGTTGTGGTCCGCCGGCCCCTGCGATCTCGGCAGCGATTTCCGGGGGCACGGCGGCGCCGTTGTTATTTATCAACCATTCACGGGTCATGGGACTCAACTGCGTCCACCACTGCTGCATGCTCATTGAAACTGCTCCATGTTCATTGGGACTCCATCTCCGCATAACTGTCCAATAGCTTCCGGGCCCGCTCGCCGTCGCCGCCTTCTTCTGCCAGGGCGGACCTCATGCCTTCCAGCTTCTTTTCCCCGGCAGGGAAGGGCGGGAGCAGCGGGATGTCCGGATCTGTCAGGACCTCCAGGACTGCAGGGCGGTCCAGCGAGAACGCGTAATCCCACGCGTCGCCGAGCTTGGCTGGGTCCTCCACGCGTATTCCGGCCAGGCCCAGCAAGTCCGCATAGGCGGCATAAGGAAAGTCCGGGATCTCCTGGCTGGCATTGAATCGCGGTTCGGCCGCGTTTTCGCGCTGCTCCCAGGTGACCTCAGCAAGGTCGCGGTTGTTGAAAACGCACACCACGAACCGGGGATCGGCCCAGTTGCGCCACCGATGCGCCACGGTGATCAGCTCCGCGATGCCCAGCATCTGCATCCCGCCATCGCCGGCAAGTGCCACCAGAGGCCGGTCCGGGTAGGCAAGCTTGGCAGCCAGACCGTAGGGAATCGCGCAGCCCATGCTGGCGAGCGTGCCGCTTAAATGGGCCGGGACTCCCGGCGGGAGGGTCAGTTGGCGGGCGTACCAGTAAACGCAACTGCCGACGTCGAGACTTAACTGTGCGTTGTCCGGAAGCCTGCCGTTAAGTTCGCGGACCACGAGTTCCGGGTTCACAGGATCGGCGGGTATGTTGGCGCGCTCCTCTGAAAGATGGCGCCAGGCGCGGACCTGGGTTTCGACGTCGGAACGCCACCGGGTGCGTGCGCTTTCCGGTTGGTTGGGCTGCTGATCGAGGCGCTTGCCGAGTGCGTCCAGTGTCTCTGCCGCATCGCCCACCAGCCCGACGTCCACCGGGTAGCGATTGGCGATCTTCCGGCCATCAACATCGATCTGGACAGCCTTGGCCGTTCCAGGTTTCGGGTAGAACTCCGTCCAGGGATCGTTGGAGCCGATAATCAGCAGGGTGTCGCAGTTGTTCAGGAGGTAGGAACTGGCAGTAGTGCCGAGGTGGCCCATGGTGCCGGCAGCGAAGGGCAGCGTCTCGTCGACGTGCGGCTTTCCCAGCAGGCTGGTGGTGACGCCGGCCTGCAGCTTTTCGGCCAGCTCCTGGACCTCGGTCCGGGCACCGCGGGCTCCCTGGCCCACCAGGAACGCCACCCGCTCACCTTTGGAAAGGATCTCGACGGCGGCGTCCAGGTCTTCCCCCCGGGGCATCACCCGTGCGGGGTGCCATACCGGGGCGGTGACAACTATTCCGTGCTCATGTTCGAGTTCGGGAGCCTGGGCGGATTGAATGTCGTGGGGGATGATCACGACGCACGGGGACTTGGTCTCCAGGGCTGTACGGAACGCGCGATCCAGGAGCATGGGAACCTGTTCCGGTGAGCTGGCGAGCTGTGCGAACTGCGCAGCAACGTCCTTAAAGACGGTTAGCAGGTCGATTTCCTGCATGTAGGCCGAGCCCAGGACGGTGGTGCTTTGCTGGCCAATGATCGCCACCACTGGAACGCCGTCCATCTTGGCGTCGTAGAGTCCGTTGAGCAGGTGGATTGCGCCAGGACCTTGCGTCGATGTCACCACCCCGACGCCGCCGGTGTACTTGCCGTGCCCCACGGCCATGAAGGCGGCCGCTTCTTCGTGCCTTGCCTGCACGAATTCCACGGCATCCTGTGCTCTGCGGAGGGCGCCCATGAAACCGTTGATGCCGTCGCCGCTGTAGCCGAAGACCCTGTCCACGCCCCACGCTTGAAGGCGTTCCACGATGAGATCCGAAACTGTTCGCTCGGCCATGTCTGAAATTCCTCTCGCTAGGCACTATCGTCAATTGTTGACAATTGCTACGCTTGGTTCATCACCTAAAACCCGGGCCAAGCATTCGCTGAAGCCCCTTGCGTGAAGGACCTCCCATGAAGAAGCGACGCCCGGCTACCCTGGCTCCAGAGCTCGTTGAAACATCGCGCACAGGGCACCACTGCCCCAAGACCGGTTGGTGGTCTGTCGCGGGAGACCCGAGGGCCGCCCGCCTGATTACGAAGGGCGAGGTGATGCCTGCCCTGCACGGCACGCCGGCGCTCTGGATCATGCGCGAAACGGCTGCTGGGACCCAAGCGGCCCGCCCTGCCGCCAACTTGCTGGCAACCTCATAGCCAATCAGCCCTCCTTCCGGAGGCCGGCCTGCTGCACGAGTTCGGTCAACCAGGGCCGGTGTCCTCTGTGGAAGACCATCCCGTCCGGAAGCCCCTGCACGGTGGGAACGGAATCGGCGATATCGATGGTTACCCGGCCGCCACCCATGGGCGCGTTGGTGATATGCAGGTCGCCGTAGGACGCCGGCAGTTGGGGATCCATCCAGAACCCGCCACGCGACACATGGGCGTCGTACCTCATCAGGCTGGTGACCAGTTGGATGGGGGAGGTGGCCGCCCACGCTTGCGGCGAGCACGCCGTGGGGTACGGAACGGGCTCGCTGTATTGCTCCCTGCTGAAGCCACAGAACAGCTCCGGGAGCCGCCCTTCGGAGTAGTCGGCCGCTTCGAGCAAGGCTGTCGAAATTCGTTGGGCCTCTTCCACGAATCCGTAGCGCATCAGACCGGCGGCAATCACAGCGTTATCGTGCGGCCACACAGAACCGTTGTGGTAGCTGGCCGGGTTGTAGGCACCCATGTCGGTTCCGAGGGTACGAACTCCCCAGCCACTGAACATCTCGGGAGACATCAGCCGTTCGGCCACCAGTGGCGCCTTATCCTCGTCCACCAACCCCACCCACAGGCAATGCCCCATGTTGGAGGCGCACGCGTCAACCTGCCTTTTCTTGCCGTCCAAAGCAATGGCGTAATAGCCGCGGTCCGGCATCCAGAATTGCTCGTTGAACCGGACTTTTAACTCCGCCGCCCGATCGGCGAGTTCCTGCGCCAAAGGTGCGTCACCGGCGTCGTGCGCTATCCACGCCCGTGCCATGTACGCGTCATAGACGTACGCCTGAACCTCACAGAGGGCGATAGGCGGCTCCGCGAGGCGCCCGTCCGCAAAATTGATGCCGTCCCACGAGTCCTTCCAACCCTGGTTGATCAGCCCCCGATCGTTGAGCCGCTGATACTCGACGAATCCGTCCCCGTCCCTGTCGCCATAGTCCCGGATCCAGTCCAAGGCCCTGTCCGCGTTGGGCAGCAAGGCCGCAATGGTGTCCTTGGCGAAACCCCACCGGCTGACCGAACCCAGCAGCACCACGAACAGCGGCGTGGCATCGATGCTGCCGTAGTAAACGGATTTGCCGCCGAGCGACAGTCCGCTGGAGACGTCCAGCCTGACTTCGTGCAGGATCTTCCCTGGTTCTTCCTCGCTGATGGGATCCACTACCTTGCCTTGCCTGTCAGCCAGCGTTTGCAGGGTGCCCAGGGCGAGGGACGGATCAACGGGCATGGCCATCTCCGAAGCCCAGAGGGAGTCGCGGCCAAACAGCGTCATGAACCACGGCGCTCCTGCTGCCACAACCACCCTGTCCGGGTGAGTGGGGTCTTCAATGCGGAGGGCGCCGAGATCGTCATAGCTGCGCCGCAGCGTCCTCTCGATGGAGTGGTTGCCCATGTGCAGCACGGGAATTTTGGCCACCCATTCCTGGCGGCGCTGATCGCTACGGGACAGCTCGCCGACGGCGGGACGCACCACAGGCGCTGCAGGCGCCCCTCCCTCAGTTCCGGGAGCAATGGTGACCACGGTGCTCCAGTGCCCGCGTGGAGGGATAGTGGTCTGATATCTGAGGCCCTCGGGGGTCGCCTCGGCAACATCGGAACTTACGACGACGGACTTCCGGACATCCTGCCACCTGGAGCGGATGGTCAATGTGTTGTGGTGGTACTCGCGGGACTCCTCCCACTGCCTTTGGACCCGTGCTTCCTTGACTTCGAAAACGTCGGCGAAGTCCGAGCCCACTGCGAATTCGACCAAACATTCCACGGGTTCCATCGAATGGTTGCGGACGGTCACATGCTCCACCATTCCCACGCCTACTTCCCGCAAGCGCTCCACGATCAGCGGCGTATCCGCATACCCGTCGGACCGTGTGACGCGGCCGGCAAAGGCTGCCCTGTAGGGCTCTTTTGTCTGGGCGGTCAATGGCTCCAGCGACTGGCCGTTGATGGTGAGGACCCAATCGGACAGGACCCGGGTGTCCTGGAAAAACATACCGTGGGGATGGTCCGGGTGAATATCGCCGTTAGGCAGGGAGATGCAGAAGGACGTGCCTTCCACCAAGGTGACAGTCCCGGCGCCGAGGGGTCCGGCTGCTGTATCTGCATTCCATCCAGCCACTGCATGGCTCCTCTAAGAACCAAGGACGGCCAGTCCCTGTTCCGGGCTCCCGGCTGTCCTGCTACATCGTCACCTCGACGGTACTCTTGCTGGCCTGCTGGGGCTAGAGCGTTGGTGGCTGTTGCTTTGCGCTGTCAGTCCGGGCTGTCAGCCTTGGGACGCGACCAGCAGATCGTAGTCATCATCGATGTGGAAAAGCCGCCGTTCGCCGATGCGGTCTATTACCCAGATCGTTTGTCCGTCCGCAGTCCGATCGTCCACAGTGCCCCTGTGGTATTCAAAGCCGCGCAGGCTGAGGGAAACTACGTCTCCAGCTTCCAGGGAGTTCCAGAGCGATACCCTCCGGCTTTGCGCGCTGTATGCGGCAGGAGTACTTTCCAGGCTGTTTTTCCAGATCAGTTTCATGGGGAAGTTCTCCTTGGTGACGGGGCTGGCATCGGTGGCAGGGCGTCCGCTGAATATATTCTCCTTCAAGCCTATCGTCGATTGTTGACAATTGCTAGGATGGAAACTGTGCTTTCCAAAGACGGCAGGCACGTTCAAAAGGGCCCAGCCCCAGAAGGAGAATCCATGATCAAGGCCACTGTCATGAGCGACGCAACAACGCAGGACCCGGGGGAGCACATCCCTAAGGCAACCACCAGCACACCGGGCCAGACTGAGGTCTCGTTCCGTTTGTGGGCCCGCGATAACCACAAGACGGGCATCTGGGAGGTCACGCCGGGTGTGTTCAAGAGCACCCGCCCGGGCTATGACGAGATCTGCCAGATCCTCAGTGGCAAGGCGACCATCACTGAAGAAGACGGAACCAGCTTCGACATCGGTCCCGGAACGTTGTTCGTTACTCCGGCAGGATGGACGGGCACCTGGACCATCCACGAGACGCTGCGGAAGATGTGGGTTGTCACGGACGTTCCCACAAGCTAACTCGCAAGGAAGGGCCCGGTTCAACTGAACCGGGCCCTTCCTGTATGAAGACTTTCCTAAGCAGTAATTCCTGTTACTTCCGGGCTGGAAGTGAGGTCCTCCACGGCCTTCTGCATGTGGCGTTTGATGGCCTGCTGAAGTCCGCTACGGTCCCGGGCCTCAAGGAGGTCAAGGAGCTGCTGGTGCTCCTGCACAAGTGCATCAATGCGGGGATATGCCACCTCCAGGCTCAAAATACACATCCTGGATTCGGCAGCAAGAGTCTCATAAATACGTATGAGCCGCGTGTTTCCAGTGCCTGAAACGAAGGCAGTGTGGAACTGCATATCAAGGCGCGCAATGGCTTGCCAGTCCGAGGCCGCAACCTGCTTGGCCATGTTCCGGATGATGCCCTTGAGCTCCCGGCAGGTGTCCGCCACCTGCTCTGCGTCCGAGTCCAAAAGCGTGTTTGCCGCGGCCAACTCAACGGCTTCACGGACAGCGTAGATCTCTTTGACATCCTGCGTGGAAAGTTCCAGCACGAAGACGCCGCGGTTGCGCTTGCTCACCAGGATCCCCTCTTGGCACAGCCGCTGGAGCGCCTCGCGGAGCGGACCCCGCGAAGTGCTCAGCTGGCTGGCCAAGGCAGATTCATTGACCTGCTGGCCAGGTCTGAAGGCCCCTTGGACAATGAGCTCACGTAATTGGTCAGCGATCAGCTGGGCCGTGGGCCGGCCTTCCAATACGAACATTCCCTCCGGTGCCGCCATTGACATCCCCTCATTTCATGCTTCGGCAATTTGAAACTGTTAGACCGCTATTGCGGTGTACTTGTACTCCAGGAATTCTTCGATTCCTATTTTTCCGCCCTCGCGTCCGAGCCCGGATTGCTTGATGCCGCCGAACGGTGCCGCGGGGTTGGAAACCAGGCCGGTGTTCAGGCCCACCATTCCGACTTCCAGTTCCGCGGAGAACCGCAGGGCCTTGTCCATGCTCTCTGTGAACACGTACCCCACCAGGCCCCACTCAGTATCGTTGGCCAGGCGGAGAACTTCGTCCTCGCTATCGAACGCGGTGATTGCTGCGACCGGGCCGAAGATTTCCGTGCTCATGAGTGCGGCGTCTGTGGGCACATCCACCAGGACAGTAGGGGTATAGAAATAGCCGGGGCCATCCGGACGGCTTCCGCCGGTCAGTACGCGTGCTCCCTTGGATACTGCATCTGCAACGAGGCTTTCGACCTTTTCCAGGCCCTTCTGTTCGATGAGGGGCCCGACGTCGGTACCAGCCTTGGCGCCGTTGCCTACCTGCAATTCTGACATCTTCTTGGAGAACTTCTCGCCAAATTCCTCTACCACCGAACGGTGGACGAAGAAGCGGTTTGCTGCCGTGCAGGCCTCGCCCATGTTGCGCATCTTGGCCTTCATGGCACCGTCCACGGCCTTTTCGATGTCTGCATCGGCCAGCACGATGAACGGGGCGTTGCCGCCGAGCTCCATGGAGGAGCGCATCACGTTGTCCGCCGCCTGCTTCAGCAGAACCTTGCCCACTTCCGTGGAACCAGTGAAGCTGATCTTTCGGGCGATGCCACTGTCAGTCCAGGTCCGGACCACCGTGGAGGCGGTGGACGTTGTCACAACGTTCAGCACGCCGTCGGGAAGGCCGGCCTCCTTGAACAGGGCCACCAGGGCCAGCGACGTCAACGGTGTCAGCTCAGCAGGTTTGAACACCATGGTGCAGCCCGCAGCAACGGCCGGGGCGATCTTGCGGGCGCCCATGGCAAGCGGGAAGTTCCACGGAGTCACCAGGACAGAGGGGCCAACTGGTTCCTTAGTGATGAGGATACGGGTGTTTCCATCCACGGAGCTGGCACTGTCACCGCCAATGCGGACTGCTTCTTCCGAGAACCAGCGGAGCATTTCGGCACCGTACGCCACCTCACCCTTCGCTTCTGCGAGTGGCTTGCCCATCTCCGCAGTCATGATGGCCGCGAGCCGGTCCGTGTTGGCGATGACCAGTTCAAAAGCGCGCCGAAGGATATCGGCCCGCTGGCGCGGAGTGGATTTGCTCCACTCCGCCTGGGCGCGACCCGCTGCCTGAATAGCCAAGGCAGCGTCTTCAGGACCGCCGTCGGCAACGTGGGCAATCACTTCGTTCGTGGCAGGGTTCTCAACGGCGAAGGTGGCTCCACTGGTTGCTTTCTGCCACGTTCCGTCAATGAACAGGTCCGTTGGGATGGTGGTGGGGTCAAAGGAGGTGGTCATGGTCGCTCTTTCAGTGATCAGGGGGACTAGGAGGTGGCCGTCTTGAGCGCCTGGGTGAATTTGGACAGGCCCTGCTGAATTTCATCGCTGCTGACGTTCAGGGCCGGGATGAGGCGAATGACGTTGCCATGCGGACCGCAGGTGAGGAGCAGGAGTTCCTCCTTGATGGCTGCCTGTTGGACGGCGAGGGCAGTTGCCGCGTCCGGGGTGTTGTCGGCGGCGGTGAACTCGACGCCCTGCATCAGGCCGCGGCCACGCACGTTGCCGATTCCCGAGAATTCCGTTTGCAGATTGTCCAGTCCTGCCCGCAGTTCGTCACCGCGCAGCAAGGCGTTCTCCACGAGGTTCTCCCGCTGGATCACACCCAAAGTTGCGACGCCGGCTGCTGCCGCGACTGCGTTTCCGCCATAGGTTCCGCCCTGGGAACCTGGCCATGCCTTGCCCATCAAATCGGCGGACGCGGCGATCGCGGAGATGGGGAAGCCGCTGGCAAGTCCCTTGGCGGTGATCACGACGTCTGGGGAAATTCCGGCCCAGTCATGTCCCCAGAACTTGCCGGTGCGGCCCACTCCGGCCTGGACCTCGTCCAGGATGAGAACGATGCCGTGCTTATCGGCACGTTCACGCAGGCCTTGGAGGAATGCGACAGGCGTGGGGATGTACCCGCCATCACCCAGTACGGGTTCGATGATGAAGCCGGCCGTATCGCTCGGGGCGCTGATGGTCATCAGAAGGTGGTCGAGTTCCTTCAAGGCAAAGTCGACGGCGGTGGCTTCGTCCCAGCCGTACCGGTACCAGTGCGGGAACGGGGCAACGTGCACGCCACCCATGATGGGGGAGAACCCTGAGCGGAACTTGGTTCCTGCGGTGGTCAGGGAGGCGGCCGCTACGGTGCGCCCGTGGAACCCACCCTGGAAGGAGATGATGTTGGGCCGTCCGGTTGCCATGCGGGCCAAGCGGATGGAGGCCTCCACTGCTTCGGAGCCGGAGGTTGCATAGAAGACGCTGTCCAGGCCCTGGGGCAGGACACCGCCCAAGAGTTCCGTGAGTTCAAGGAGGGGCTTGTGCATCACGGTGGTGTACTGGGCATGGACAATCTTGCCCACCTGTTCGCGGGCTGCGGCCACCACATCGGGGTGGCAGTGCCCGGTGCTGGTGACGCCGATTCCGGTGGTGAAATCCAGGTATTTCTTGCCGTCTGTGGCGTGGATCCAACTACCGGACGCATAGTCCACGACCACTGGAGTGGCCTGCTTCAGGATGGGGCTAAGTGTTGCCATGGCTTCATACTTTCTTAGTAACTGTAGATTGTCAACAATACGCGATTCGCGGGTCATTAGCCCGCGAATCGCGTGATGCCTAGTTCTTGAACCTCTGTGGACGGACGAAGTCCAGGCCGTCAAAGCCACCCTTGCCCAGTGCCTCGCTGGCAGCAATCTGGCCGTAGCCGGAAGCCATCTTGAAGCCGGCTCCGGAGAAACCGGTGGCGGAGTAGATCCGGCCGGACTCAGTGAAGAAGCCCAGAAGGGGCTGCGAATCCGAGGTGAACAGGTCCGGGAAGGCATCCGAGCGGACGATGCTGGGGACCAAACCCGGGAAGAATTCGGTAACCGTCTCAGTGGTTTCTGCAATCTCCGCTTTGGTCAGCTCCCTGGGCACTGAGTCTGCAGCCGGGGTTGGTGCCCCGCGGCCATCAAGCGTGGCTTTAACGGTGACGCCGTCCACCGCGGGCGCTCCATACATGGAGCGATCGCCGGAAATCCTGATGAAGATGGGGAACTTCTCCGGCGTGAACTGGGTTGCGTCGCGGGCGACGAACCAGCTCAGGAAAATCCTGCGGGTTTCCGTGTGTGCCTTCAGGTACTCGGGCATGAGCTGCTGGGACCACCCACCGGATGCGATGATCACCCGTTCGAAGGTCCAGGACTGTTCGCCGGAGGTGACGACAACGCCGTCGTTGGTTTCCGTGATGCTGCTGACAGGAGTATTGCTGAGGACGGTTGCCCCGTTTGCCTGTGCCGCTGAAACCGCCGCGGTAACTGCCCGATCAGTGCGAAGTGCGCCGCCGAAGGGATCGTAAACGGCGACGTCATCAGCCCGGAGGTTGTGCTGCGGGTAGCGTTCCGCCATTTCCTCACGAGTGAGGATTTGGTGGCTCGCTCCGTTGATCCGGGTAGTTTCCAGCAGCTTGGGAATGTAGGGTCCGTCAACTGTGCCGATGGAGAGTCCGCCACAGCGGGTGAGGATATCCTGTGCCGTTTCTGCCTCCAGCTCGGCCCAGAGATCCCGTGAGCGCTCCAGGATGGGATAGTAGTCCGGCCTTCCCCTGTAAAGCATCCGGAACAGGCGGGTGTCGCCACCTACCGCACTTCTGCCGTGCCCGGGGGCGTGTGCTTCGAAGCCGACCACGGATTCGGACAACCGTGAGGCCTGCCAGAGCGCCATGCTTCCGATGCTGCCCAGGCCGATGACGGCGAGTTTTCCATCCATCTCTTAGAGCACCTGCTTCAGGAAGGCCTGGGTGCGTGCTTCTTTGGGGTTCTTCAGGATTTCCCGGGCGTCGCCGCGTTCCACCACGTAGCCCTCGTCCATGAAGATCAGGGAATCGGCCACTTCGCGGGCAAAGCCCATCTCGTGGGTGACTACCACCATGGTCATGCCCCTTTTGGCGAGGTCCTGCATGACAGCCAGGACTTCCCCTACCTTTTCGGGGTCAAGGGCACTGGTGGGTTCGTCGAACAGGATGATTTCCGGATCCATGGCCAAAGACCGGGCGATGGCCACGCGTTGCTGCTGCCCGCCGGAAAGTTCGGCAGGGTAGCGGTCGCCGAAAGCGCCGAGGCCCACGCTCGTCAGCAGTTCCTGGGCGCGCTTGGAGGATTCCTTCTTGTCGGCACCTTTGACGAGCACGGGGCCTGACATGACGTTCTCGCGGGCGGTCATGTTCGGGAACAGGTTGAACTGCTGGAAGACCATGCCTACCCGTGTACGTTGCTGGGCAAGCTTCTTGGGGGGCAGCGCGTGGTAAGCGTTGTCGGTCTCGTAGTAGCCGAAATCATCGCCGTTGACTTTCAGGATTCCGGAGTCCACGGTCTCCAGGCCGTTGATGCAGCGCAACAGGGTGGACTTGCCGGAACCGCTGGGTCCGATAATGCAGCAGATTTCACCGCTGGCAATATCGAGGTCGATATCGTGGAGAACGGTCTTGTGCCCAAAGGACTTACGAATTCGGCGGGCTTGGATCGTGCCGTCGTTGCTCATCGTGCGATTCCTTCCGGCGCTGTCAGTTGGACTTTCCTGGCCTTGCGGGGAACCCGGGCGGAGGTATGGGAGTATTTCTGTTCGAGCTTGGACTGCGGGTAGCTCAGCACCAACGTCATCACGAGATACCAGAGGCTCGCCACGATCAGCAGCGGGATGGTCTCGTAGGTGCGTGCGTAGATGAGCTGGGCGCTCTGGAGAAGTTCCGCAACACCCAGGACGCTGACCAAGGATGTTTCCTTGAACATTCCGATGACCTGGTTGCCGGTAGCCGGAATGATCGAGGGCATGGCCTGGGGAATGATGATCTTGCGCATCTTCGTAGCGGCGCTCATTCCCAGGGAGTCCGCGGCTTCGATTTGGCCCTTGCCCACCGAGGAGAACCCGCCGCGGATGATTTCTGCCATGTATGCGGCTTCATTCAGCGTCAGGCCGACCAAGGCTGCGGTGATCGGACCCATGAGTGCATTCGTGTCGATCGCGGTGCCGATGTCGGTAAACGGGATCCCGATCGTCAGATTCGGGTACAAGGCCGAAATGTTGAACCAGAAGATCAATTGGACCAGCACCGGGGTACCGCGGAACAGGGTGATGAAAACGCCCGCTGTGGCCGCGATCGGTTTGACTTTCGAGGACCTCATGATGGCAATGACCAGGCCCAGGAGGGTGCCCAAGGCCATGCTGGCGACCGTAAGGAAGATGGTGAGCATCAGCCCGCGGAGGATCGATTCGTGGGTGAAGTACTTGGCCACGACATCCCACTTGAAATTGGGGTTGGTGGAGACCGAGAAGAGGATGCCCGCGCCAAGCAGGATGGAAACCACCCAAGCGACGTATTCAAAGGTACTTCTGCGACGAAGACGGGGCTTGAGTGCCGGATCGATTCCGTTCATTGTCGGTTTGCTTCCGTTACTGATGGTTTGCACCATGGGAGCACCTCTCCTAGTTGAGTTTTGCGTCCGTGATGGCACCGGACTCGAGGCCCCAGTTGGCGAGGGACTTCTTGTATTCCGGGCTGTTCAGGACCGACTGGATGGCGGCCTGGAGTGCGGGAGTCAGGGCAGATCCCTTTTTGACGCCGATAGCGGTGAGGTCGCTGGAGCCAACGTTAACCTGCGGTGTCAGGATCGTGAAGGCTTTCGGCTGCTGCTTCTCGGCCCAGGCGAGGGAGGTTGTGTCGTAGAAGATACCGTCGATGCGCTTGGACGCCAGCTGGGTCAGGGCTTCCTGGACGTTGGGCAGCGTCACGGCGTTGATCGCTGGCTGTCCCTTGGAGGTGCAGGTCTGCTCGTTAAGGGCCGGGAGCCGCTTGAGCTGGCCGGTAGAGCCCTGGGTGACGGCGATGTTCTTACCGCACAGCGTCTCGTTGGTGAGTTTCAGCGGGTTACCCGCGGCCACGGCCACCGAGTTGCCGGCCTTGAAGTAGTCGATCATGTCCAGGACCTTCAGCCGCTCATCGGTCTTTGACATGGTCGTGGCGGTGAAGTCGTAGCGGCCACCGTCAAGACCAGGGACGATCGTGTCGAACTTCGTGTCCTGGAACTTCAGCTTCAGGCCGAGCTTCTTGGCCACCAGGCGGGCGATGTCCGGGTTCAGGCCGATCGCCGTCGAGTTGTCCTCGGCAAGGAACGTCGTCGGCGGGTAGTGCAGGTCCATTGCGACCGTCAGCTCGCCCTTGTCCTTATAAGATGCCGGCAGGAGGCTCACGGCCTTTTCGTCGGGCTGGACGCCCTCGGAGATGTCAGTGGTGTTTGAAGTCTTGCTGTCTGGCGTATCGCTGCTGTTGGCTGTTCCGCCACAGGCGCTCAGTGCGAGTAGTACGGCAAGTCCTGCAGCTGCAGTCTGGGCCTTGGTTCGAATCTTCATGGTGCTTCCCTTCGAGGGAGTCGGTCACGGGGGAGGGAGAAGTTCTAGGTTGTAATGTGATCCGGATCTCTCCGTCATCTACTGCAATGCAACCCCCTCAACAGTAGATTGTCAACAATTGACAGAAACTTTTTTTCAGTTAGGTCCTTGGTTGAGAACCGTTCTAAATACCGCCTAGAAACTGTTGACAATTTACAATTTGCCCCCCTAGAGTCGAATCACAAGCCTCCCCTTCCATCTCCCTAAAAGAACGGAAACCCCATGGCAGAGACCAACTTCCGGCCGAAGTACATCTCCTTCGATGTCTACGGCACGCTGATCAACTTCGACATCGATCCCACAACCCGGCGGCTGCTTGATGGACGTATCTCCGAAGAGCAGTGGCCTACGTTCAAGAAGCAGTTCCGTGGCTACCGCTTCGACGAGGTCCTTGGCGACTACAAGCCATATGAGGCGATCCTTCAGGATTCCTTTGACCGCGTGTGCAAGCGCTGGGGCATTGGGCCCACCGAAGGTGCCGGCGCAGCGTTCGCTGAGGCTGTCCGCGGCTGGGTTGCCCACGAGGACGTGCCGGCCCCGCTGAAGCTCATGGGCGATAACTACCAGCTTGTGGCGTTGTCCAACGCGGACGACAGTTTCCTGGACATCAGTATTCCCAAGCTCGGTGCAGAGTGGCACGCCGTGTTCACCGCTGAGCAGGCCCAGGCCTACAAGCCCCGCTACCAGGCCTTCGAGTACATGCTCGATACCCTGAACGCCAAGCCGGAGGACTTCCTGCACGTTTCCTCGCACACCCGGTACGACATGCACCCGATGCATGACATGGGCTTCCGCAACCTCTGGATGCTGGACCGCGGCTATGACCCCATTGGCCAAGGCTACGACCTCAACACTGTTACGTCCTTGGACGAGCTCAACAAGCACCTCGGTCTCTAAACAGACTTCCAGGCGAAAGGTCATACCGTGAAACTTGTTCCCTACTGGCTCGATACCGCAGAGCCTTCCGGCGATTACCGTCGCACTCCGGTCCCGGAAAACGTTGATGTTGCGATTATCGGTGCCGGTTTTACCGGGCTGTCAGCAGCCCTTGAATTCGCCAAGCAGGGCGCCAGCGTGGCCGTTTTCGAACGTCACACTGTTGGCTGGGGTGCTTCGGGCCGTAACGGGGGAATGGCTACGACTGGTTTGGCCATTGGCTTCAGCACGGCAGTCAAGCGCTACGGGGCTCCCCGCGCGGTTGAGATGTTCCGCGAATACAACGACGCGATCGAAACCATCGAGAAGCTGGTGCACGACAACGGCATCGACTGCGACTTCAAGCGCTTCGGCAAGCTCTCCCTCGCGTTCCACAAGTCCCACTACGACGGCTTCCTGAAGTCCCAGGAACTGCTCGCCAACCTGGTCGACCACCACGTAAAGGTCATCCCCAAGTCCGAGATCCACAGCGAAATCGGCACGGACTTCTACCAGGGTGCCATGATGGATCCGCTGGGTGCCGGGCTCCACGTAGGGAAGTTCGTGCACGGCCTGGCGAAGGTGGCAGCTGACAACGGCGCGGCCATCTGCGAGAACGCATCCGTCACCGAACTGAACAAGGTCTCCGGGACAGTGCACGATGTGCACACCACCCGTGGAATTACCCGGGCCAAGCAGGTCCTGGTCGCCACCAGCGGCTACACCGGCAACGTCACCCCGTGGCTGCAGCGTCGCGTGATCCCGGTGGGCAGCTTCATCATCTGCACGGAGCCACTGTCCGAAGAGGTAGTGAACCGTATCCTGCCCAACAGGCGTCAGGCCTCTGACAGCAAGATGCTGACCTACTACTTCAGGATCACACCGGACAACAGGCTGCTGTTCGGTGGCCGGGCCCGATTCGCTTTGTCCAGCCCGGACTCGGACGTCAAGAGCGCCGAAATCCTGCACAAAGCCATGACCGAGCTCTTCCCGTACCTCTCCAAGGCCAAGGTGGACTACATCTGGGGTGGGCTGGTGGATCTCTCCATGGACCAGATGGTCCATGCCGGCCAGCACGACGGCCTCTTCTACTCCCTCTGCTACAGCGGCCACGGTGTTCAAATGGCGGCCCACATGGGTAAGCGGATGGCCCACTACATGGCCGGCGACAAGTCGGCAAATGTGTGGGAAGACCTGAAGAACCCGCCGGTCCCCGGCCACTTCGGCCCGCCATGGTTCCTGCCCTTCATTGGCGGAGCCGCGAAGATCATCGACCGTATCAAGTAGACATCCCGCTAGCCAGGCAAGGTAAAGGTTCCCATGAGTTCATCAACAACCGTCGCTGGAGCGCGCCTGAAAACAGGTGAGGAAACTGCCTACAGGCGGGCAAGCGTTGCGGCCCTTCCCGGTGGTGCCTTCCTCGAAGGCCTGTGGGAGACCGCCGACAGGATCCTGGAAGTCCGGGATCCTGAAGACGGCGTGCTGCTGGGCACTGTGTGTTCTTCAACCCCACAGGATGTCCGCCGGGCGGTTGCCCACATTCACCGCCACCTCCTGGACGATGAATGGCCCCTCCGGGAACGCCGCGAGGCTTTGGAACGGGCCGCAGTGCTCCTGGCTGAGCAGTCAGTACGGTTTTCGGAGATCATTGCCGCCGAAAGCAGCAAGACCATCAACGAGGCCGAGCGCGAAGTGCGCCGGTGCATCGAGACGCTGCGGCTTTCGGCGGCAGCTTCGAGCGAACTCGTCGGGGAGACTCTCGGCTTTGAGGACAGCATGGCCGGAGCCAACAAGATCGGCTGGTACAGCCGGAAACCCGTTGGCATCATCGCCGCCATCACGCCCTTCAACGATCCGCTGAACCTCGTGGCACACAAGCTGGGCCCGGCGCTGATCGGAGGCAACGGCGTCGTGCTTAAACCCTCAGGCCGCACACCGCTGACCGGGCTGGCTTTCGTTCAGCTGTTGCTTGAGGCCGGCGTTCCGACAGGTCGCATTGCCGCGATCGTGTCCGGACCCGGCGTGTCCGAGGCCATCGTGACCGACCCCCAGGTGGACCTCATCTCCTTCACCGGCGGGCCAGCGACGGCCGACCGCATTGCTGCCGCTGCTGGCGCCAAGAAGATCCTTTCGGAGCTGGGCGGCAACAACGCCACGATCGTCTGCGCCGACGCCGAACCGGCAACCGCTGCTGAGGCGATCGTCGCCGGGGCTTTCGGTGTGGCGGGCCAGAACTGCCTGTCCGTCCAGCGCGTCTACGTCCACATTTCCCTGTACGACGAAGTCCTTGAAAAGGTACTCACGGGGACCCGCGCCCTCCGCGTCGGAGCGAAGATGGACCGCAGCACCGACGTCGGTCCGCTCATCACCGAAGCGGAGGCCCGCCGGGTGGAGGCGTGGGTGGAGGAAGCCAAAGCGGCGGGCGCCACCGTTCGTGTGGGCGGTCAGCGCCACGGCGCCTTCTACCAACCAACCGTGCTGACAGATGTGCCGGCAGACGCCCGCGTCATCGTTGAAGAAGTGTTTGGCCCCGTGGTCAGCATCATGCCCTTCATCCAGATCTCTGACGCCATCCACGCGGCGAATGCCTCCGAATACGGGCTCCAGGCCGGTGTCTTCACCGAATCCATTGACCTGGCCCTGGCAATTGCCGACAAGCTGCAGGTGGGGGCGGTGGTCATCAACGAGACCAGCGACGTCCGGATCGATTCCATGCCCTTTGGCGGGTTCAAGAAGTCCGGCGTGGGCCGTGAAGGCGTCAAGCACGCAGTCCGCGAAATGACCGAGCCCAAGAGCACCATTATCAAACTGGCGGAGCCCGCCACCCGCTGGCAGCAGCTGACGGGCACCTCAGAACGGAACGCATCATGACTACTACCCACAAAATCGCGGTCATCGCCGGCGACGGTATCGGCAAGGAAGTGGTCCCCGCGGCCATCGAAACCCTGGAACGAATCGCTGAAATCCACTCCATCAACCTGAAGTTCACGCACTTCGACTGGGGATCTGACTACTACGCCCAGCACGGGCGCATGATGCCGGTGGACGGCCTGGAGCAGCTGGCGCAGCATGACGCCATTTTCCTGGGTGCCGTGGGCTCCCCGGAGGTGTCCGATGCTGAATCGCTGTGGGGGTTGTTGATTCCCATCCGCCGCAAATTCCAGCAGTACATCAACCTGCGGCCGGTAAAAACGCTCGACGGCGTGAAGTCGCCCCTGGCGAACAAGGAACCGATCGATATCCTCATCGTGCGTGAAAACAACGAAGGGGAATACTCGGAGGTCGGCGGACGCATGTACCGCGGACTGCCCCACGAAACCGCCGTCCAGGAAACCATCTTCACCCGCTTGGGAGTGTCACGGGCCGCGCACTACGCCGCCTCGCTCGCGTCTTCCCGCCGCGGTCAGTTGACCTCGGCCACCAAGAGCAACGGCATCATCCACACCATGCCCTTCTGGGACGAGGTAGTGGAAGAAACCACCCGTCTCTACCCCGATGTGACGCTCACCAGCGAACTGGTGGACGCCTTGGCTGCGCACCTGGTCCTCAAGCCCTGGACCCTGGACGTCATTGTTGCCTCGAACCTGCTCGGCGACATCCTCTCGGACCTGGGCAGCTCCATCACCGGCTCAATCGGTGTGGCGCCCAGCGCGAACCTGAACCCCGAAGGTGATTTCCCATCCCTCTTTGAACCGGTGCACGGATCTGCGCCGGACATCGCGGGCAAGGGACTGGCAAACCCTGTGGGCCAGATGTGGTCCGGCGCAATGATGCTCCAGCACCTGGGCCACCCTGAAGCTGCCGAGCACCTCCAGTTGGCCTTCGAGTCCGCACTGCGGGAAGGGCTCGGGACCCGCGACGTGGGAGGCCCGTCGTCGACGTCGGAGTTCACTGCCGCTGTTATGGCCGCGATCGATGTCATTGATGTGCTTGGCTCGATCGAGGCCGGCACGGCAACCAAGTCTGCGGGAGCACCGGCGTCGTCATGACGGTTTCCGCTGAACGCAAGAGGCCTGTTGTCGCGGCACTGTACCGGGAGGCTTTGCCGCCCCGGCTGGAGGAGATCGAAGCCCTGGCCGAGGTCCGACTGACCAAGGCCGACGGACTGGCTGAAGCGATGGACGGTGCAGATGTCCTGTACCAGTGGCATTCGTTTTCCCCTGCCTTGCGGGAGAACTGGGACGCGGCGTCATCGCTGAAGTGGGTCCACGTAACAGCCGCGGGCGTCAGCCAGCTCCTGTTCGACGAGCTCATCCAGAGCGATGTGGTCTACACGAACTCCCGCGGAGTGCTGAGCCGTGCAATTGCCGAATTCGCGCTGGGCTTCGTCCTGGATATTGCGAAAGACTCGCAGGGCTCGTTCAAGCTTCAACAGCAGCAGCGCTGGCAGCACAGGGTCACCCGTAAGATCCAGGGCCAACGCGCTTTGGTGGTGGGCACTGGTTCCATCGGGCGGGAAATCGCGTCCCTGTTCCGTGCCGTGGGTCTGCAGGTCAGCGGTGCCGGACGAAGCAGCCGTCCAGGGGATGAATTGTTCGACGAAATTCATTCTTCCCGGGACCTGACCGGGATCGCCGGGGACTTCGACTTCCTGGTCCTGGCGGCGCCACTGACTGAACAGACCAAGGGACTTGTGGACGACGAGGTCCTTACCGCCATGAAATCCACCGCACACCTGATCAATGTGGGCCGTGGGGAGCTGGTACGGACGGACGCGCTGATGGATGCGCTGACCTCCGGATCCATTGCCGGTGCCGCGCTGGACGTGGTCCATCCCGAGCCGCTGCCTGCGGGACATCCTCTGTGGAGCATGGAGAACGTGATCATCACCCCCCACATGAGCGGTGACACTGAGGATTATCTCGACGAACTGGGGCAATTGTTCGTGGACAACCTGCGACGGTTCAGCCAGGGCGAACCCCTGCAGAACATCGTGGACAAAACCCTTGGGTTCGTCCCGGTCTCCTGATCCTGTTTCCTCTTTGCTGTTTCCCGAAAGAAGAATGCCGTGCCAAGTACCGTGAAGGCCTATGTAGCCACTTCTCCCACCTCGGACCTCGCGCCGGGCACCGTGGAACGGCGGGATCCCGGCGATTTCGATGTGCAGATTTCCATCAGATACACCGGAATCTGCCACTCGGACATCCATGCTGCACGAGGAGACTGGGCCAGCAACTACCCCTTGGTGGTTGGTCACGAGATCGTCGGAGTTGTGGAAGCCATCGGACCCAAAGTCACCCGGCATGCGGTCGGGGACCGCGTGGGAGTGGGCTGCTTCGTTGATTCCTGCAGGGAATGCGTCAATTGCCGTGCAGGCGAGGAGCAGTATTGCCTGCAAGGTGCCAGGAGCACGTACAACTCCTTCGGCCGTGACGGCCTGCCCACCGCCGGCGGATACAGCACAAGCATCGTGGTGGATGAGAACTACGTCCTCAGAATCCCCGACGGCATAGACCTCCAGGATGCCGCACCTCTGTTGTGTGCGGGAATCACTATGTACGCGCCGCTGCGTAACTGGAAAGCCGGGCCAGGCAAGCGCGTGGCCATCATCGGTATGGGCGGACTCGGCCACATGGGCGTGAAGATCGCTGCGGCTTTGGGAGCCGAAGTCACCGTGCTCAGCCAATCGCTGAAGAAGCAGGAGGACGCCGTCCGGCTCGGCGCCCACAGCTACTACGCAACATCTGAAGCGGCAACCTTCGAATATCTGAAGGGTCAGCTGGACCTGATCATCAACACTGTCTCCGCGGACGTCGATGTGGATGCCTATCTGTCCTTGCTTGCCTTGGATGGCACCATGGTCCTCGTGGGCCTGCCCTCAAAACCCCTGAGCCAGCGCGCTTGGTCGCTGGTGGAATTCCGACGCAATCTTAGTGGCTCAAGGATGGGCGGAATCCGCCAAACACAAGAAATGCTGGACTTCTGCGCCGCCCACCGCCTGGGAGCAGACGTGGAAGTCATTCACGCAAGCCAGATCAACGAAGCATTCGAACGGGTACTCGCCAGCGATGTCCGCTACCGCTTCGTCATCGACGCAAGCACATTCTGATTGCCGTCATCCCGAGTACAGCCCCATCAGTAACTCCACAATCCGTTCGCGCTCCTGCGGCGGATCCTTCGTGGACCACGCGAGGTACACGGACACCGGCGGGGCGTCACGCACTGGACGGTAGATGATGCCCCGACGCCGATACTGGTGAGCCGTCGACTCGGCGGTCATGCCCCGCGCCGCCCCGCTGCCAATCGTCGTCAACCAATCATCCACATCGTTGATGGGCACGATGTCCGGCCGCCCCTCCTCCGCCCACAGCTCAAGAGTTGTGCTGCCCGTCCGCAAGTCCATGGCGACCGGCCGCTCGGCCACCTGCGCCATGGTTACGGAACGTCGCGTTGCCAGGGGATCGTCCGAGGACATGGCACAGTACCGCTTCTCCTCGCCAATCCGGACATGCTCGACGCCGGCCGCATCCGGAAGGCGTCGAAGGATGGCGAAGTCAGTGGTTCCGTCGGCAAGGCCACCGGTAGGGGAGTTGGAGTGCACGAGTTGCAGCTCCACGCCCGGTATTGCGACCGCCCATCGGCGTTGGAACTCCATGGTGTGCTCGCCTAAAGCGGACCACGCGTAGCCCATCCGGATCTTTCCGGTACCGGACCGGGCCTCCCTCTCGAGGTCCCCCAGAAGTGAGAGGACGCGACGTGCCTTGGCGACGACGCGCTCGCCGGAGGGAGTCAGGCCAACGCTGCGGGTGGTCCGTTCCAGGAGCCGTACCCCGAGAATCTGTTCCAGCCCGGCGATGTTGCGTGAAACAGCCGCTTGGGACATCCCCAGGTCAATAGCGGCATCGGTAAATGTGCCTTCCTCGACTACAGCCAGGAGGCACCGTAATTGCCTCACCTCGACGTCCATGCCATCCATCCTATTCATGCATGTACCGCATAAATAGGCTCGTCCATGCATTTAGTGGATGCGAAGGCCAAGCGCAGAATTTCCCCATGATCGACACCAGCGAAGTTGGAGTGAAGCCATCCCGGAAGGCCGGGGGCGCGGCGACGCTTCTGGCCAGCGCACTTTCGAACCAACTTGGCGCCGCCACGGCATCATTCGCCTTTCCGGTCATGGGACCCATAGGTGTGGTGGCGGTGCGCCAGCTCGTGGCGGCGGCTGTTCTCTTGCCGGTCGTCCGGCCCCGGCTGAGGGAATTGAGCTGGCGGCAATGGTGGCCTGTCCTTCTCCTCGCCGTTTCGTTCGGCACCATGAATCTCGGCCTGTATGCGTCCATCCAACGGATCGGCCTTGGGCTTGCCGTCACCCTTGAGTTCCTTGGGCCCTTGGCCGTGGCTTTGATCAGCTCGCGACGAAAGAGCAGTGCGCTCTGCGCTGTGGTCGCTGCATTCGGCGTCCTGGCCATCACCCGGCCGGAGGCATCCATGGACGTCGTAGGGATCGGCTTGGGGCTGATCGCCGCTTGCAGTTGGGCCGCCTACATCCTCCTGAACCGGACCGTGGGCCAAAGAGTGCAGGGTATCCAGGGCACAGCAGCCGCAACAGGAGTGTCGGCGACGCTGTTCCTGCCTGTCGCCGTCGTGGTTTTCATCAGCCAGCCGATCAACGGCTTGGCGGTTCTGTGTGCTGTGGCGGCCGGAATCTTCGCCTCCGTGTTGCCTTACGTGGCCGATCTCATCGCGCTGCGACGGGTCCCCGCCAACATGTTCGGCGTGCTCATGAGCATCAACCCTGTGTTTGCTGCAGTCATCGGTGCCGTGATCCTGCATCAGGACCTGGCCGCGGGGCAGTGGGTGGGGATCGGCCTGATCGTCGCTGCCAATGCCGGGGTGTTGCTGCTGCGGGAGCGCGGACAGGGCGCGGACAGTGCTAGCCCGAAGCCGGAGCCTGCCCGCTCGACCCCCGGACCTGGAGTTGGGACGGCACCAAGTGCAGCCGCGCAGGGAGATCGGGAGTTGTGAGCCGCTCCAGGATGAACTTGCCGGCCTCGACGCCGACGGCGAGATTTCCGTTGTCCACCGACGTCAGCGACAGGTGCCGGATTTTGGCCAGGTAAGTGTTGTCGTAGCCCACCAGTGAGAGGTCGTCGGGCACGGAAAGTCCGAGGTCGTCTGCAGCCGAAAGCGCACCGATGCACGCGACGTCGTTGTAGGCGAAAATCGCAGTGGGCCTGTCTGGGCCAGCCAGCAACCTGCTCGCTGTGCTGTAGGCGCTCTCTTCGCTCATGCCGCCGCCCGGTACCGCAAGAGGTTCCAGCCCGGCGTCGTGCATGCTGCGTTCGAACGAGGCCCGCCGAAGCTTTCCCACCTCGCCCGGCCCCTGAAGGTGCGCAATGCGCTGGTGACCCATTGCGATGAGGTGCTCGGTGGCCTGGCGCGCACCGGCGTCGTCATCATTGACCACGATGTCGACGCCGGCAAGTACCGGTTCGCGGGTCCCGGCGAGGACCACGGGGATGCTTTGGGCAGCCTTCTCGATGGCGGCAGATTCGTTGGTGGTTCCCACCACCACCAGGCCGTCCACTCGCTGCTCCAAGAGTGTCTCCACCGAACTCCGGCCTACCCGCTGGTCAGTGTATGAGTCGGCGAGAACGGGTGAAACGCCGGCTGAATGCAGCGCCGCCGTGAGTCCCTCGAGGAGTTCCACGAACCACGGATTCCGGATGTCGTTGAGCATGACGCCGATGGTTCCGCTGCGCGGTCCGGAGAGTCGCTGGGCCAGTCGGTTGGGCCTGTAACCCAGGTTTTCCATGGCTTCCATGACGGCACGACGGCGGCTCTCACTGACGTTGGCAGAGCCCTGTAGGACGAGGGAAACCAAGGACTTGGAAACACCCGCGACACTTGCGACATCGCGAATGGTTGGCTTGGTCCCGGGCGCGCCGGCGGGGGATGGTGCATCAGGCATGGGGGTCTCGTTCCGGTCTGTCGGTTCGTTCCAAGCTTAGAGGGCTTGACGCCGCCCCTTCTTAGACTCCATTATGGACCGGTCCAAGTAAATTCCAAAAACATCAAAGAGGATCTCCATGAGTGCACCCAATACACGGCGTCTGATCGCCGGCATGGTCGGAGGAGGCGTTGGCGCGGACATCGGCAAAACGCACCGCTACGCCATGCGCCTGGACGACCACTTCGAGCTGCAGGCAGGAGTCTTCGGTCTGGACGCCAGCGCTTCTAACGCGATCGCCGTCGAGCTCGGAGTTCCCGAGGACCGAAACTATGCGGACTACCGTGAAATGGCCGCGGCAGAGTCGACGCGCGAAGACGGCGTGGACGTGGTTGTGGTGGCGACGCCCAACGACAGCCACTTCGAGATCGCCAGCACCTTCCTCCAAGCGGGCATCTCGGTGGTGTGCGAGAAGCCGCTGACCAGGGACTCAACCACAGCCGCCGCACTGGTCCGCATCGCTGCGGAAAACGACGCCATTCTCGCTGTTCCGCACTGCTACTCGGCCTACGCCATGGTTCGCCAAGCCGCCCGCATGGTCCGCAATGGTGAACTGGGCACCATCCTGTTTGCCGACGTCGAGCATGCATCCGGTTGGGCGGCCACGCCGCTGGAGGAGTCTGGCCACAAGCAGGCCATGTGGCGTACGAATCCCGACATCGCCGGGTTCCCGAGCGTCGTCGGAGACCTTGGCACGCATGCCTTCCACCTGCTTCGGTACATCACCGGGCTGGAAGCAGAGCGCCTTTCCGGCCGCCTGAAAACGCTCGTTCCAGGACGTCGGGTATTCGACCACGCAACGGTGGAGTTGGAAATGTCCGGGGGCGTCCCCGCGCGCGTTTGGGCCAGCATGGCTGCCACCGGCCACAATCACGGGCTACGCATCCGTGTTTACGGCGATAAAGGCAGCCTTGAGTGGCAGCACGAGGATCCGCACCACCTCAAAGTCCAGGATCTGACCGGGGTTACGACCATCCTCACGCACGGCCTCAGCACCTTGCACGACGACGCGTCCCGGCTCACGCGGGTCGGTCTTGGCCATCCAGAGGGCTTCCTGGAAGCTTTCGCCAACTTCTATTCGGACCTCGCCGAGGTCCTGCGGGCGCGTCGCGACGGCTTGGCGCTTCCCGGCCGTGAGTTGTCCTTCCCCACCGGCATCGATGGGCTGATCGGCGTCCAATTCGTCGAGGCCGTGGCTGCATCGCATCACGAGGACTCGGCTTGGAAAGTGCCGGCCTTCGCAGGGAAACCCGCCACCCGCACAGAGAAAGCAGTAGTGTGATGAAGCTCCGTTTCGCGCTCATCGGGGCCGGCTTCATCGGCTCCGTCCACGCCGCCAACCTCGCCGCCCATCCCGGCATCGACTTCCGCCTCGTGTACGACGTCGACCAGCAACGCGCGCAGTCCCTGGCCGACACGCATGGGGCTGCTGTGGCCGCGGCCCTGGATGACGTCTTCGATGCTTCGGAGATTGACGCCGTCTTCATCGCCTCCTCAACGGACACCCACGCCGGGCACCTCCGCCGCGCTGCCGCTGCCGGAATCGCAGTGCTCTGCGAGAAGCCGATCGACTTGGACCTTGACCACGCCCGCGATGTCGCTTCGTTTGCGCAGGAGACTGGCGTTCCGGTGATGGTCGACTTCAACCGCAGGTTCGATCGCGATTATGCCGAGCTCAAGCGCGTGGTGAACACAGGCCAGATCGGCAAAGTGGAGCTGATCCAGCTGACATCACGCGGCCCCTCCATGCCTCCGCTGTCCTACATCGCCACCTCAGGTGGCCAGATGCGTGACCAGACCGTGCATTTCTTCGATCTCGCGCGCTGGCTCAGCGGCCTGGACCCGGTAGAGGTCTTTGCCGCCGGTTCGGCCTTGGCGGAGCCGGGCATCGTGAAGTACGACGACGTCGACACCTCCGCGGTCACGTTGCGGCTGCCGGGAGGTGCCTTGGTGCAGATCGATTCTGTGCGCCGCACTGGATATGGATACGACGAACGCATTGAAATCATGGGCTCGACAGGGATGGTGGAGGCCCGCCGACACAGGAACGGTGCAGTTTCCCGATACAGCGGTGGCTCCGTAGTGGACGATGGGCTGCATCCCGGGTGGTTCGAACGGGTGCAACCGACGTATGCCGCGGCACTCGCTGCCTTCGTCTCTTCCTTGCAGGGAGGATCGGATTCCATGCCGTCGCTGGAAGACGGACTCAAGGCCCAAGCCATAGCCGAAGCTGCCGTTATCTCCCTTCGCAGCGGCCGCATGGAACCCATCAAATATTGACCCAAGTGAGTCGCATTAGAGCGCGTTTAGAGCCGTCAAAACGCGCTCTGCTGCGACTTAGTTGGGAGAGAACGCGGCGCGGAAGGCTGCCAACGCTGCGTCGCCCGCCTGGATGCCCTGACCACCGATTGCACTGGCCTCCATGCCAATCACTCCCGTGTACCCGGCGTCGCGGAGCGCTTGGGCGATGGCCGGGTAGTTGATCTCGCCTGTCCCTGGTTCGAAGCGGCCCGGCACGTCGGCAACCTGGATCTCGCCCGTATAAGGCTGGGCTGAGCGCACGAGCTCAATAAGGTTCCCCTCGCCGATCTGTGCGTGGTAGAGATCCAGCATCATCTTCACGTTGGGGTGGTTCACAGCTGTGACCAGCGCCAGTGTGTCCTTTGCGCGCGCCAAGGGAATGCCGGGGTGGTCCAGGATTGTGTTCAGATTTTCCAGCGCAAACACGATGCCGTGCTTTTGGCCCAGTTCGGCCAGCTGTTCCAAAGTTCGGAGGCCCGTCAACCACATCTCGCCCGTGGACCGGTGGAGCGGACGAACGGCCCGCCCGCCTTCACCGAGTTCGCCAGGGTGAACCACCATGCGTTCGACGCCGAGCTCCAGTGCCGTGGGGATCAGCTTCTCGGCGGAGGCCAGGACTTCATGTGCAGTGCTGGGATCAATGACGCTGCCGCCGAAGTAGCCACTCATGGAGGAGAACTTGGCGCCGGTTGCTGCGAGGGCTGCGATGTCCCGGCCGCGGGTGTCCCAAAGCTCCACTTCGAAACCTTGATCGTGAATGCGGCGCACACGATCGATCAAAGGCAAATCGCCGTAAATCATCTCCGCGCAGACGGCCAAACGGAAGCTCATGCTCCCTGCCCTGCGGCCTGAAGCTGTGCTGTTGAATGCGCTTCCGCTGGACGGAGGTCGGCAATCGAGGACACCTCAACGGGCAGCCCCGTCTGGGCAGACGTGAACGCGGCCAAGGCAACGGCCAGGGCGTTGCGGGCGTCCACGCCACCTGGAGCAACGACAGCGGCGAGTGGGGTTCCCGGCGTCGTGCGTTGATTGACCCTGCCACGGCGTGCGGCGACGTCGTCCGCGAAGTGGGCCAGCTCTGCCGTGTAGGCGTCATGGAAGAGGTCGATGTTCAGGCGGCTGGTGGCTGAGCCGATGCCTGCGGCCGTGTAGCTCGTGGCGTTGGTGGCCTGTGGGCTGCCGGCCGTGACCATGCCGGCAGAGCCGAACACTTCGCCTCGGACGTCGTAACCGTACAGGGCGTTGAAGTTGGCTTCCGCTACGGCAATGGCGCCGTTGCTATACGTGACAGTGACGACCGCGGTGTCCAGGAGTCCGCCGGCCTTCGCGTCGGGGGCAACCAAGGCATCCGCGACTGCATGGACTTTCACGGGGACCGCCCCGGGATTCAGCCAGTTCAGGGTGTCGAAATCGTGGATGAGGGTTTCCAGGAAGATGGTGCCGGGGGCGATCCTCTCCGGGTTGCTGATGCCTGCTTCCGTGCCGGGATCGCGCGTGAGGGAGCGGAGCAGCTGCGGAACTCCGACCATGCCGTCGTCGATCAGCTTCCGGGCGGCCGAGAAATCCGTTGAGTAGCGGCGGTTGAAACCAAAACGGAGCACGACGCGGGCACTCGCCGCCGCTTCGACGGCGGAGTCGAGTTCGGCGATAGTCCGCCCGCCAGGCTTTTCGCAGAACACGTCCTTGCCGGCTCTGGCAGCAGCGGCGATCAGCTCGGAATGGAACCGCAGGGGAGTGGCGATAAGTACTGCGTCCACGTCGGGATCGGCGAGGACGTCGGCAACATCGGTGCTGATTTTGGTGACGCCGAGGCGGCTTGCGAGGGCTTCCACGGCAGGCAGGACTGGATCAGCGATGGCTTCCAAGCGTGCGTTCGGGATCCTCAGGGCGATGGATTCGGCGTGGAATGCGCCGATCCATCCGGCGCCGATCACGGCGATGCGGACAGGCCGGTCCTCGATGACCGGGTGCTGAAGGTACGTCATTGTTGTTCCTCGATTCACGCGTCTAGAACGTTCTAGTAGAGCCATGCTCGCATGATTCTCGCTGTGCTGTCTAGATCGTTCTAGCCCGGGCTCGCCTACTCCGGCTAAGCGGCGTCGTTGCGCCGGGCACGTGCATGAGGAAGACGTCGCCCGAAGGCCAGCCTGATGAGCGGGGTCAGCAGCAGGAGCAGCAGGACGCTGCCAACGCCAACAATGCCCGCAAGGAAAACCAGGCCGGCCATGAACAGGAGGTGGATATCGGGCGCATCGGCAAGAGGCAGGACGGCCGATATTGCCGATACCTGATTGAGGGTGTTCACATGTGGCTCCTGCCGCGCATCAGTTGCTCGTTCAGACATCTGTTAAGTGCGCTGAGGAGGAGAAAAATGTCGCCGAAAGATTATTCCAAAAGCCCGCGTCACGTTTCCGCAGGTCAACGCACATATCCAGTGCCCAAGTCGTTGTACCGCGTAATGTGCCGTTGCCCTTTTCGGCGCATGTCCGCGGACAACGCTGAGTTGGCAGTGATGGATGTGGTGGGTTCTGGGGCCCACCCGGGGCGCCGTCACTGCGATACCGGGCTAGTGCGGTCGGTCGTCTGAGTCGCGGCCGGCCGCACGTCTGGGGCAGGACTCCTTTGAGCCGTTGGCGCCTTAGATCGTTCTATAGACTGACTGCGGGTAAAGGAGGGCGATGATGGGAAAACGTCCCACGTTGATGGATGTGGCTGAAGCCGCCGGGGTTTCCCGTGCTCTCGTGTCCATCGTGATGCGGGACGCCCCTGGAGCCTCTGAAGCCACGCGGCTCAAAGTCCAGCAAGCGGCCAAGGAACTCGGTTACCGTCCCGACAGCCGTGCACGTCTCCTCCGGAGCAGCCGGACCAGGCTCCTGGGCGTCAGCTTTTCCACATCGCACCCGTTCCACGCCGAAATCGTCGATGCCGCCTACGCCGGCGCGACTTTGCGCGGCTACGATATCGCGCTGAGCGCCGTCGCCAATGGCCGCCCGGAATCGCGGGCCGTCGAATCTCTCCTGGATCTCGGCTGTGAAGCCCTGATCATGATTTCTCCAACGCTGGGGGAGGACGAGTTAGCCGGTTATGCCGCAAGGCTCCCAGTGGTCAGCCTGCTCCGCGACGACGTCGGCGAATCCCTGGACTCGGTCAGCAGTGATGACAACGCCGGTATTCGGATCGCGCTGGAACATCTCACCTCGCTGGGGCATCAGAGAATTGCCCACGTGGACGGTGGGGACGCTGTCTCGAGTCCGCAGCGGCGCGAAGCATTCCGGGCAGAGATGGCTGACCGGGGACTCGAATCCCGGGTGATTCCGGGCGGCGCCACCGAAGAAGACGGCCTCCGGGCTGGCCTGGAGCTTCTGGATGACCTGCCCACCGCCGTCCTTGCCTTCAACGATCGCTGCGCACTGGGCATTTGGGAAAGCTTCCGGGCAGCCGGGCTCAGGGTCCCTGAGGATGTGTCCGTCCTGGGTTACGACGATAGCCAGTTTGCCCGCCTTAGCTACGTCCAGTTGTCCTCCGTCAGCCAGGACGCCCCGCTCCTGGCGCGGGCCGCCGTCGACCGTGCCATCGATCGGCTGGAAGGCTCGACGCCGCCCGCGCACCTTGTGCGGACACCGCACTTGGTCATCCGCAGCACCACGGGGCCCGCCCCGAAATGAGCCCGCAGCTCCGGGGTTATGAAGCGCCCGACGGCGGGGCGTCGTCGTCGATGTCCGGACCTTCGGCAGGATCCTGGCTGTGGATGCCGGTATCGTGCGAAACCCAGCCCTCCGTTTCTCCCTCTGCAGGAGCGTCGGTGTGGTGCCGGATGATGTGTTCAGGCTTGTTGTTTGCGTTCATGACGGATACTCCCTGTCCTTGCTTGGACTGCTTCCGCGAGTGCACCCAAGTCTACGCCGGGTAGGGAGTATTGGGAGGTCAGTGGCATAGGCTGAACGCAGTAGTTCTCCGCGAAACGACTAACTGCCATGCAGAGGTGAAGATGCCCAAGCGACCCAACCCGGCGGTGAAAATCGCCCAAGAGACAGCCCATAACGCAGTATTCGACGCCCAAGGCAACACCAAGCCGGGCGTGCACAATGTTTTGCTGCGCGCTGTCGAGATCCAGCGGCCACTTGTCCTGGCAAATCTGCGCAGAATGCAGCGCAGGCATCCAAAGGCAACGCCCGCGCAGCTTGCCGCGAAACTGGAGCGCGACTACCTGGCCGCCATCACAGGCGGGGGAGCTGCCGTGGGGGCAACCGCCGTCGTGCCTGGGATCGGAACAGCAGCTTCGTTGGGACTCTCGGCCCTTGCCACCGTTGGGTTTCTCGAGACGACCGCGCTGTACGCATCGACGCTGGCGGAACTCCACGGCATCAGGCTGACCGACCCGGAACGCGCGCGGACAATGGTCATGGCCATCATGCTCGGCGAGGAAGGCACATCGCTGCTGGGCGCCCTCAGTGGCCAGTCCCTGGGACGAGGCAAGGGCGTGACCAATGCCTGGGGCACCACACTCACCAAGAAGATTCCGGGCAGCGGCTTCGGCGTCATTCGCGATGCCATCCAGCGCGCCTTTCTGAAGAACCTCCTGAAGCGGCAAGGCTCGGCCTTCCTTGGACGGGCCCTGCCTTTTGGAGTGGGTGCCGTGGTGGGTGGTGCCGGCAACCTGATGATGGGCCGCGCCGTAGTTGCAACTGCCAAGGAAGCCTTCGGGCCGCTGCCGGATACGATCCCCGGCGAACTGCTCACAAGCGCACCTGCCGACGAGACCAACAACAATCTGACGCTGGAAGGCGGTAACAGTGGACCTCAACGCTGATCTGGGGGAGTCGTTCGGCTCCTGGACCATGGGCGACGACGCCTCGATGTTCCGCATCGTGAGCAGCGCCAACGTGGCCTGCGGTTTCCACGCAGGAGACCCCCTGACCATGCTGGACAGCTGCCGTGCCGCGTTCGAACTGGACGTTCGCGTTGGCGCGCATGTTGGGTACCGGGATCTGGCCGGCTTTGGGCGGCGCTCGCTGGACATGACCTTCGACGAACTGTTCGGCGATGTCCTCTACCAGCTCGGTGCCCTTGATGGGATGGCCCATGCAGTGGGAGCTTCCGTGGATTACGTCAAACCGCACGGCGCGCTGTACAACAGGATCGTCCACGACCCCGACCAAGCTGAAGCCGTAGTTGCTGCCGTCCACGCCTACGATCCCGGGCTGCCGGTGCTGGGATTGCCGGGCTCGGCATGGCTGAAGCTGGCCGAGGAATCCGGGCACCCCGTCTTCCGGGAAGCATTCGTGGACAGGGCGTACCTTCCTGACGGCACACTGGTCCCGCGCTCCGAGGAAGGCGCCGTGCTGCACGATCCCGCCGCGGTAGTTGCCCAGGCTGTTCGCCTCGCGACGCGGAAAGAAGTGGTAGCCGTGGACGGAACGGTTGTCCCGGTCAGTGCCGATTCCCTGTGCATCCATGGTGATACTCCGGGCGCTGTGAACATGGCCGCGGCGGTTCGGGCAGGCTTGGAGGAGGCAGGGGTGGAGATTGAAGCGTTCGCCTAGTTTGGCCTGGAACGCACGTTGAAGAGGAGCTCTTAATGGGAGCCGTTGCTGTTGATCCGGGCCCCTTGACCCTGGCCCTTGCACCTGACCAGGTCTTGGACCGGGCTTCCCTGCACCTTGCCAACGCGCTGCTGGGCAACCCTGATTCTGCGGGCGGCCTGGAGATACTTTTGGGTGGTCTCCGGCTTCGGTTCGTCACGGCCTCGGCACTGGCGATTACCGGCGCGGAAGGCGTGGTCAAGCTCAACGGCTCCGAGCTGCCTTTTAACAAGGCTGTTCGCATCAGCCCAGGGGCGGTGTTGGAGTTTGGGCCGGCGCTGTTCGGAATCCGTTATTACCTGGCCGTTCAGGGTGGCATCGAACCCCAGGCGGAACCCCTTCGCGCTGGCGGCACACTGACTTTCGGGCGCCCCCACGCCCACAATATTCCTGCTGAGAACCACGCTCCGCGTCGGGCCCTGGACCCCGAACGTCCGGTGGTCGCCCGGGTGGAGCGCGGTCCGCAAGCCCAAAATTACGACGCCGGTACATGGCTTCGGCTGACAAGCGAACCATGGATCCTCTCACCGGAATCGGACCGGGTGGGTGCCCGGTTGGTGGGGCGCCCACTTGAACCAGCTGGGGTGGCGGGTGCCGCTGGATTGGCTGGTGCGACTGGGCAGGCCACGACTCCAGCACCCCAGGCACAGGCGTTGCTGTCAGGCTCGGTCCTGCTGCCGCCGTCGGGCTTTCCTGTCATTGCGCTGGCCGGGCACCCGCCGACGAGCAAGTCCCCTGTGATCGCAGTTGTTCGGGACGAAGATCTGGACCTGCTGGGCCAAGCGCGTCCGGGACAGATGGTTCATTTGCTGGGGTGAAAAGATCACCGGCAGATTTTCTCACTGATGCTCGGTAGTGAGAAATGAATGCCGCGATTTTCTCATAAATGGCGATTTGTGAGAAAATCGGCTATCGATCTTCTCAAGGAGAATCATGAGCAATGTGCTTGCCTGGCCATCAATCAGCTACGAAGAGCATCCTTGGGCCGCAGATGCAGAACCGGGGACCTCAAGGCGTCAGCGGCTCCTGGCCCGCGGCCCCTACGAGGCTGCTATCCCGGCAGAAATTGCTCGCATCAACCCTGAGGTTGATTCCCGGACCCAGTCGCTTGTTGAGGCAGCCACTTTGGAAATGGTCCGGTTCGATGCCGAGTTGGGACAGGACTCTGCACCGTTCGCGGCCCTGCTGCTCCGAAGTGAATCGGCATCGAGTTCCCAGATCGAGAACCTTACGGCCGGTGCGCGGAAGATTGTGCTGGCGCAATTGGGTGATCGCTCGAGCCCTAACGCCGCACTGATCGCGTCAAACGTGCGTGCCATGGAGGCTGCGATTGCCTTGTCTGAAGACCTGAGCGTCGAGAATATCGGCACCATGCATCACACCCTCCTGGCCTCCTCCGACCAAGTCATCGCGGGGGAGTACCGGGACAGCCAGGTCTGGATCCGGGGCAACTCACCCCACTCAGCGGAGTTCGTGCCGCCGCATCACGGACGCGTGATAGCAGCCATGGAAGACCTGGTCGAGTTCATGCGCCGGGACGATATTCCCGCCCTGACTCAAGCCGCCTTGGCACACGCACAGTTCGAAACCATCCACCCCTTTGCGGACGGCAACGGCCGAACGGGGAGGGCAATCGTTAGTGCCCTGCTCCGTGCCAAGGGGGTAACGGAAAAGGTAACCATCCCTGTTTCTTCAGGGCTGCTGACCAATACCCGGCTCTACTTCGACGCCCTGGGTGACTACCGACAGGGGAACATCCTGCCCATCATGGAGCGCTTTGCGGAGTCTGCCATGCTCGCCGTGGAAAACGGCCGGTTGCTGGTGGAGGACATTCGGGCTGCACAAAAGGAGTTCCGTGAAAAGCTCGGATCTGCTCAGGAATCCGTGCTTAAAGTCCTTGAGCTGTTGCCTCGCGAACCCGCAATCACCGCCGAGATGGCAGCCGGTTACGCCAAGATCTCACAGGCGACGGCGTACAGGGCGGTGCAACGGCTGGAGGCGGCTGGCGTCCTTACTCCTGCCGGGAAAGTACGCGGCACCAGCGTCTGGCTGGCGAGGGACATCATCACAGCGTTGGATGACTTCGCCGCACGAGCTGGCCGCCGCGTACGCCACTAACGCCCCTAGCCAAACAGCAGGTGCGCCACCGTGAAGATCGCTAGCCCGGCCAGCGCACCCACAACCGTTCCGTTGATGCGAATGTACTGGAGGTCCTTGCCCACCTGCAGCTCGATCTTCTCGGACGTTTCCTCGGCATCCCATCGGGCCACCGTGTCCGAGATGACGCCTGCGATGTCCGAACGGTAGGTGTTCACGAGGTAGCCCGCGGCGTCCCCGATCCACGCGTTGACCTTGCCGGCGAGTTCGTCGTCGTTGACCAACCGCGAACCGAAGTCGCGGACGGCGCTCTTGAACCGCTGGCTGAGTTCGCTGTCCGGATCATCGACGGCGGTGAGCAGCGCGTTCTTGACCGTTCCCCAGGTTCGGGAGGCCAGTTCCCGGACCTCCGGGTCGCCAAGGATCTGGGCCTTGATGGTCTCGGCGCGCTCGATCATGGCGGGATCATGCTGCAGGTCCTGCGCCAGGTCGGTCAGGTAGGTATCGATCGATTTCCGCACCTGATGGTTCTGATCATTTTGGACCGCGCGTACGAACTTCAGGAGTTCGACGTACACTTTGTCGCTCACCAGCCCGTCCACGAACGTCGGCACCCACACCGGCGACCGGTCGGAAACCAGCCGGTTCACCGTTCTATGGTTCGCATCCACCCAATCGGCGGCACGATCAACCAACAGATCCACCAACTTGTGATGATGCCCGTCAGCGAAGATCCGTTCCGCCATCCGCCCCACGGGCGGTCCCCACGGCGGGGTGAGTAGATGCTTTCTGACCAGGCCCTCGATGACTGCCTGCACGTCGTCGTCCTTCAGAACGGTGAACGCGCCGCGGATCATTGCGCCGCCTTCCTTGGCCACACGTTCGGCCCCGCCCGGTGCGGATAGCCAACGGCCGGCCTTACGGGCAATATCAATGCTCGCCAACTTGTCCTGCACGACCTCCTGGGACAGGAAGTTGCTCTCCACGAACTCACTTAGCGATTCGCCGATCTGGTCCTTCCGGCGCGGAATGATGGCTGTGTGCGGGATCTTCAAGCCCATGGGGTACTTGAACAGTGCCGTGACCGCGAACCAGTCGGCCAAAGCGCCAACCATGCCACCCTCGGCCGCAGCCCTCACATATTCCAGCCACGGGTACTGCTTCTGGAATGCGAACGCCACCATGAACACAATGGCCATGCCTATCAACAGCGCCAGGGCCAGCCGTTTCATGCGGCGCAGTGCGGCTACCTTTTCCTCGTCTCCGGCAGAACGGCCGACGACGCCGGACCCGGGTTTGGTGGCTCCCGAGGCTGCCGCTTGGGCTGAGTGGGCGTGGGTGGTGACGTCTTCGGCTGGGATTTGTTCAGAGTTCACCTGCATTAGCCCAGCGTAGCCCCGTGCGTGCAGCCGCGTGGGCTACCGTGGCTCCATGACTAGCGACGATTTGGCCCCTCGCCGGCCCAAGGTCTACGCCCACCGCGGTGCCAGTGCTGCGTTCGCCGAGCACACCCGTGCGGCATACCTCAAGGCGATCGCGGACGGTGCCGATGGAGTTGAGTGCGATGTCCACTTGACCCGGGACCAGCACGTCGTCTTGCTGCATGATGCCAACCTGGACCGTACTTCCACCGGCACCGGACCGGTTTCGGAGAAGACGCTCGAGGAACTCCGGGCCCTGGACTTTTCCTCTTGGAAGGGCGCGCGCATACCGGATGCGTACGGCGGGATCGCTGATCAGTTCCTTACGTTGCCCGAACTGCTGGACATCCTGCGTGGCGCCGGGCGTGAGATTGGTTTGGCGATCGAACTCAAGCACCCCAGCCCCTACCAACTCAATCTCGAGAACCGGGTTCTGGAAGTGCTTCTTAGTGAGGGATGGACGCCTGGGGAGTCCCGGCTGGAGAACATTCAGGTCTCCTTCATGAGCTTCGATTCCGATTCGATCCAACACTTGCTGAAGACGGTCCCAGCCCAGCACATTTGCCAGTTGGTGGACAATTTCTCGGTGCAGGAGTTGCGGCAAGAGCTGGGACTCGGGCCGATCACGGCAGGTGCTGTGGCAAATGTCATGAAGGCAACCCAGTTGGAGGCCGAACGCATCCTGGATCACGGTGAGGTAGGACTTGCCGGACCAGGTATCGATTATGTGAGGGAACACGCACGCAACGTCCAACGGTGGTTGGAATCCGGCAGGGTGTTCAGGGTCTGGACTGTGGACTCGGAGAAGGATGTGGCCTTGTGTCAGGGGTTAGGCATCCACGAGATCACCACCAACAAACCCGCGCAAGTGTTGGCCCAGCTTCAGGTTCCAACCAGGTAGCAGATCAGCGCGTTTTGGGCCCTCAAAACGCGCTCATCTGCGATCCAGTTGGATGCAGTTTAGGGTGGCCCACCGGGCTTGTGATTGAGTTGTCTCATGTCATTCCGCTGGTCAGCCCGTGCCACCCAAACCACCTCTGCCATCGGTCTGAGCGCACTTCTCCTGGCCAGTGCCATGCAGCATTTCCGCAACCCCGGGTTCTACTACGCGGTTGTACCTGACTACTTGTGCCGCACGGACGAGCCCGGAAGCCAGTCGAATGGTCCGCTGGCTCTTATGTCCCGTGAGGAATGGGTCGCTTCCAGCGGCCTGCTCGAGGCGACTGCCGCCGTCGGCCTTCTCATCCCAGCCACCCGCAAAGTGGCTGCAGACGCTACAACAGCCATGTTTACCGTATTCCTTGCAGGGCATATTGATGCCCTCCGCCGTGCATATGGTCCCAACGGCACGCCCAGCCAGCGACGCGCCCACACCCTTAGACTGCCCCTTCAGGTTCCGCTCATCCTGTGGTCTTGGAGCCTGCGGAAATGAGTGGAGGTCCACCCGTTCCCTTGAAACTCAGGGAGTCGCCAGCTTTCAAGATTGCCTTGTCGCTGAGCATCGCCACGGGCCTTTATGGCGTGTCCTTTGGCGCACTTTCTGTGGCGTCGGGCTTTGATTTCTGGCAAACAATGGTGCTGAGTCTTTTGCTGTTCAGCGGGGGCTCGCAGTTCGCTTTCATCGGAGTAGTGGCTGGTGGTGGATCTGGCGTCGCAGCCATGACGGCCAGCGCTTTCCTCGGGCTTCGTAACGGCATATACGGCATGCAAATCAACGCCATGCTGCGTCCACGTGGATGGCGGCGCTACATCTCAGCCCATGTCACCATCGATGAGTCAACGGCGACTGCGTCCGGCCAGTCGGACCCCGATGAGCAACGGCGCGGGTTTTGGACTGCCGGGATCGGAATATTCATTCTCTGGAATATCTTCACGGCCATCGGCGCCCTGGCCGGCGATGCGATGGGCGACCCCAAGCAGTGGGGCTTGGACGGGGCTGCAGTTGCTGCGTTCCTCGCTTTGCTGTGGCCAAGGCTGAAGGGGCGCGAACCCTGGGCCATTGCCGCCGCTTGCGCCCTTGCGACCATTCTCGCCGTGCCGTTTGTTCCCTCGGGAGTTCCCATTCTGGTGGCTGCGCTCGTGGCTGGCGTGATCGGGTGGTTCAGCCATGCACGCATGGATGAAGGACTCGAGCCGGACCTGGACCCCTACGCAGAAAAGCGAGACCAGGCGCACGGACACCACCGTGGCGGGAAAAGGGAGCACGAGTGAACCTCTGGCTCTGGATCCTCATCGCGTGCGCTCTTGCTTACCTCACCAAACTGGTGGGCTACTTTGTCCCGGCCAAGCTGCTTCAGAGTCCCAGGATCATGCACATCGCAGGCACTATGACCATTGGGTTGTTGGCGTCTCTCACGGTGGTGAATGCCCTCGCGTCCGGACAGGGTTTGGTATTGGACGCCCGCATCGGCGCATTGGCAGCGGCCGCCGTCGCTCTTTGGCTCCGTGCCCCGTTCCTGGTGGTGGTTATTTCCGGTGCTGCCGCAGCGGCGTTGCTGAGGCTGCTCGGCTGGGGCTAACCGGTTTTAGGTGAGACTCGCTAGCAGGCCGGCGCAGGCGGCTTCGCAGCGGCGGCAGGCTTCCGCGCAGATCCGGCAATGTTCGTGCATCTGTGCGTGTTGTTCGCATTCCTCAGCGCACACTCCGCAGGCGGTTTGGCATGCCTTGAGGACTGCGCTCACCATGGCGGAGTTGGTTCCGGTTTGCCGCGTCAGAACGGTCCCGGTCGCAGCACAAATATCAGCGCAGTCCAGATCGGTCCGGATGCATGCTGTCAACTGGGCCACCATATACTCGCCCAGACAGGCGTCGGCACAGGCTGTACAAGTTTGGGCGCATTCAAAGCAGGCGGCAATACATTCGGCCAGCTTCTCCTTGGCCAGCACACCGGTTCCCTTTGGATGGGCGTCGATCATTGCGCTGATGTGGTGGGTCATGGCCGGCTCCTGTCGGGTTCGAGTTCGACGGACGACCGGCCAACCCGGCCGCCATTCCCACCCTAGACCTGGTAGCGGCAGGCCTCCAGAGGCTGGAGCAAGGGCCGCCGGCTAAACGTCGTCCGTGAGCGTCACACCGGGGATGGGTGATTGTTCCGGGAGTGGGCGGGATGGACGTTCGGTCCGGATGGCGTCTTCAATGAGCGCCACAGGACGCTTCCAGGCTTCGGAGCCGGGTTCCATGGTGTCTACGGCGCCGATCAGCATGGCCAGGAGCCGGACCATGTCCTCAATGGTGATATCGCGGCGCAGCGAACCCTGGCCTTGACCGCGTTCCAGGAGCGTGGCCATGGAGCCGATCAGGCCGCCGGTAATGCCCATGAGGAGTCCGCGTCGGCCTGCGACGGCGTCAAGCAGGTTGGCGTCTTCGCTCGCCACCTGCATCACAGCGTCGATGACGTTGATGAGACCCTCGGCGGCATCCATGCCTTCGAGGGATGCATCGGCAACAGGATCCACATGCTGGCGGAGTTGGCGGGACAGGGCCGCAAGTACCAATTGTTCTTTATCGGAGAAGTTGCGGAACAGCGTTGCCGGACCCACTCCTGCCGTGGCGGCGATGGTCTGCAGGGGAACTTCGGGACCGTGTTCCCGGAAGCACTGCCGGGCTGCGGTGATGATTTTGTCCACATTTCGTGCAGCGTCGGCCCTGAGGGGCTTGCGTTCGGAGGGCTGTTCCATGCTTGTCAGGGTAGCAACGGAGCGGGGTTGACCCGTTGTTACGCAGGAGTAGGCCGTTATGTGACAAACCAGTACGTGAAACACTGGATTTCATGTTGCTTGCATTCTCAGTCGCCCCTTCAGGCCAGCCCGCATCCGCCACCAACGGCGGACCCACCCCCGACGCCTCCGTGCACGACGCCGTGGCTGCCGCGGTCAAGATCGTCCGGGAGTCCGGATTGCCGAACCAGACGGACTCCATGTTCACTACGATCGAAGGCGAATGGGACGAGGTCTTTGACGTCGTTAAGCGGGCTACGGAGGCTGTGGGCCGCTTCGGCAGCCGCGTGTCCTTGGTGATCAAAGCGGACATACGGCCCGGTTACAGCGGTGAGCTGACCGGCAAGGTAGAGCGTCTGGAAGAGGCAATTTCCACCACGGACTAGCTCTTTCCACTGTCAGTGACCAGTGCAAGACTGGGGGCCATGATTGAACACGTGGCTGAACCCGGTTGGATTGACGTCGAGCATTACCTGACTGACGTCGTCGTGCGTCCTGATCCTGCCCATAAGCGCGCCCTGACATCTGCAGTCGAGGCAGGCATGCCACAGATCGAAGTGGCGCCGAATGCCGGGAAGCTGCTCAAGATGCTCGTGCAGCTGTCCGGAGCAAGGCACGTCCTGGAGATTGGCACCTTGGCAGGTTTCAGCAGTATCTGGATGGCTCAGGGACTTCCCGACGACGGCAGCCTGGTGACGTGCGAGTACCTCCAAAAGCACGCCGACGTCGCGCGGGCGAATGTGGACGCGGCAGGAGTGGGGCACAAGGTGGACATCAGGGTAGGTGCTGCTTTGGACACGCTTCCCACATTGGTCGGCGAGGAATCCTTCGACTTCGTGTTCATCGACGCGGACAAGGAGAACGACGCCAACTACCTTGATTGGGCCATCCGTCTTGGCCATCCGGGCACGGTGATCGTGATCGACAACGTCATCTGGGACGGCTCCATCCTGGAGCCTGAGCGGGATGAGATAAACGCGCCGGGCATCGTCAAGGCCTTGGAAATGCTGGGCCAGGACCCGCGACTTGATGCCACCGCAATCCAAACTGTCGGCAGCAAGGGCTGGGACGGCTTCGCTATCGCCAGAGTGCGGTAGCCGATGGATTTCACGCTGCGCACGGCAACGGTTGACGACGCCGAAGCCATGACCGTCATGCATGTCCAGTCCTGGCGGGAGAGTTATGGGCATTTGCTGCCGCCGGAATTCTTCGCGAAGCAGGAAGCTGCCCTGCAGGACAGGATCGAGCGGTACAGGGCGTCGATCGCGGCCGGCCATCCACGGATGCTGGCCCATGATCCCGATGGTGGATTGGTAGGAATTGCGGCTTCAGGACCGGGAAGGGACGAGGACAGCCCCTGCGAGGTGGAGCTGTTCATGCTGTACACCCTTCAGCGGATTCATGGCCGCGGTGTAGGTCAGGCGCTGGTGGATGCGCTCCTGGGTGACGGCCCGGCTTACCTGTGGGTCCTCGATGACAACCCGCGGGCCCAGGCCTTTTACCGCCGCAACGGCTTCGTGCCCGACGGCAAGCGGCAGCTTTGCGACCCCTCGTGGTACTCACTTCCGGAACACCGGATGGTGCGGCCCGGCGTCGGGCTCTAACGTCCGGATGCCCAGCCGTCAGGCGTTGGGCGTTGCCCGCTCGTGGTGCCGTGGCCTGGGACGCCTGGCTGCGCGTGGCTTGGCAAGGAGATGGCGTAGCCGTCCTTGGCGTGCTTCCGGTGCCGGTACCGTGTTGCCGGGTGGTCGATCCTCGAAAGGCTCGTCCTCGAGCGGCTCTTCCAGGAGGCTGGGCGGTTTGGGCACCCGGGCAATCAGTAGGCAGACCACGGTCAGCCAGGCGAACGCGACCGTAAACACCTCCACCCAAACCGATCCCAAAGCTTCCATGAAGAGATCTTATGGCCCAATGGCGCCGAATGGTAAGCATCCTTAGTAAATGCTCTCGTGGAACGCGGTCAGGCTCTCCTCTACTAGGCTGGAGCTATGACTCAGGCAGGGCGGTTTTAGTGGCCAAACCCGGTAAACCCAGCAAAGCAGGCAAGTCCGGCAGGGTCGGAAGGTCGACGGCGGGAGTCATCGAGGTGCCTCCCGGCACGCGTCCTGACGGCCCGGTAGCAGGCGTCTATTACATCGACACCGGCGACTGCGAACTGATTCCCGATCCTGACAATAACAACGGCTGGCTCCTGAAGATCAACGGCGTGCTGAGCTCGCACATTGACCTCGCCGATTCACTGTTCCTTGACTTCGAATATATGCGCTGGATTGCTGCACTGGTGGAATCGAGGTGGCCGCGGGAGGCCAAGCCAAAGCTTCGCGTCCTGCACCTGGGCGGGGGAGCTTGTTCCATGGCGCGTTACTTCAACGCGGCGTACCCGGATGCGCGGCAAGTGGTGGTGGAGCTCGATGGGAAGCTCGCCGACTACGTCCGTGGCTGGTTCGAACTCCCCAAGGCGCCTTTGCTGCGGATCCGCGTGGGCGAAGCTCGGGAAGTGACCGAGTCCCTGACCCCAGATACGCGAGACCTTATCATCAGGGATGTCTTCGCCGGAGCCTTCACGCCCCGCGCCCTTACCACCCGCGAGTTCAACGCCCACGCCGACGCCGTCCTGGCCCCCGATGGCTTGTACGTGGTCAACTCGGGCGACGCCCCGGATCTGAAGAACGCACGCGCTGACGCTGCCACCATCGCGGACACCTTCGAGCACACCATGATCATCGCCGACCCCGCCATGCTCAAGGGCCGTCGCTACGGAAACATGATCATGGCCGGCAGCCACGTGCCATTCGGCGACGACCCAACCCTGGCCCGCAAGCTCCTGGGCGGCGCCGTCCCTGCACACATCTGGAACGACGCCCAAGTGCGGGCCTTCGCCGCCGGGACCCCGATTCGGCACGATCCGCCGGCGGCTGCGCCGCTAATGGATTGACCTTTTCGTGATGCTAGAGGCCGGTCTGGCTCACTCCGAACTCAGCCTGTTCCGGCGTGAACCCCTCAAAAAGCAATTGGTCGATGAGCCCGGAGCGGGAGAATGAAGTGAACTCCAAGTAGCTCTTGGCCTTCTTAGCCGCCTGCTCGTTCCAATCGACCTTCACTCGGTCGACTGCCCACGTGGCGTCTTCTGTTGAGTACTTCTCGAACTCCAATTGTTTGATGAGGCCGGGGTACGAGAAGGCGGTGAATTGGAGGTAACTACCAGCCTTCCGTAGAGCGTTCTGCTGACTTACCGTCCCCGCGGCTGCCTTGGCGGCGGCGTCAGCAGCAGCCTTCGCAGCAGCATCTGCATCGGCCTTCGCCTTCGCGGCGGCGTCAGCCTCTGCTTTGGCGGCAGCATCAGCGGCAGATTTGGCGGCCGCATCAGCGTCGGCCTTTGCCTTGGCTTGAGCGTCTGCCGCAGCTTTTGCCGCCGCATCAGCCTCTGATTTCGCTTTGGCGGACGCGTCCGCCTCGGCCTTTGCGGAGCTATCTGCAGTGGCTGCGGGAGCAGATGCAGATGCCGAGTTTTTCGACGTGGCCACAACTGGAAGTGACCTGGAACTAGAGGCGGCAAAGGCGACATTTGTGAGAATGCCTAGAAGCACGAAGACTCCGGTGACGATCAGGGCCACTTTCTTGTGCCTGTCGTAGCCCTCCAGCGGAAACCCCCGCTTATCGCGCGTATGGTTCGCCAGCACCAGAATCAGGTCGATGAGAGCCCAAATGCCCAGACCGCCAAAAGTGAGCAATTTGAGGATTCCGGTTCCCACCTTGCCCAGGTAGAACCGATCAATGCCCCAGACGCCCAGGAGAAGCGAAAGCAGCCAGGTGACGAGGAAGGACTTGGCGACCTGCTGCGGTTGTCCATAACCTGGGGATGGGGGATAAGGCGCGAGATTAGGGTTTTGGCTCATGATTGTCCTTCCATAGGACACGTGACCGGCGGGCAACGCAAAGCGTGCGGAGCGGGTGGGGTGAAGGGGCGCCGGGCGAGGGAAAGGCGCCCATCCCAAAAGCGGTGAGCGGTGCACCGTCATTTACGAATGACATGATCACTTCCCCCAAAGCGTCGCGGGCATCAGTAGCCCGTACACGGATGCTACACCGTGTTGGCCATGCGGAATCCAACTATTTTTAAAATTCGCATTTCCTGCAGGAAATGTCTGCAAACCTCCATCTCACCCCGCGCCCAGTAGCTCCTCGCGCCGGCTCTCCGTCTCCTCTCGCAGGGCCTGCACGACGGCGGCTACCGCTGGGCGGCGCATCGAGTCGGGACGGAGGACCATCCAGTAGGGGAGCAGCTCGGCGAAGTCGGATGGCAGGAGTCGGACCAAGTCTGCGTGGCGATCGGCCATGAAACACGGCAGGAATCCCACGCCAGCACCCGCTCTTGTCGCCTCCACATGCACGAAAACGTTGGTGGAGCTGAGGCCATCGCGCATGGTTGGGACCAGCCTCCTCGGTGCATCAAGGTCGTCCACTTGGAGCATGGAATCCACGAAGTAGACCAATTGATGCTGCGTCAGTTCCTCGATGGTGCCCGGCGTGCCATTGTCCGCAAGGTAGGCGCGCGAGGCGTACATTCCCAGCCGATACTCGCCTAAGCGGATCGCCTCTGCCCGGTGAACCTGTGGCGTCCCAACCACTACCTCGATGTCCAAGCCTGAGCGTTGCTGAAGCGCCCGCCGCGTCACGGTGACAATCTCTACGCTGAGCCCAGGGTGATCGCGCCGAAGCCGGGCCACTGCCGGAGCGGCGATGTAGGCGCTAAAACCATCGGTTGCGGTCATCCGTACGACGCCGGTAATGGGGTCAGGTGCGCCGTCGCTGGGTCCCAGCGCGCCCACCGCAGCTTCGACACGTTCAGCGACAAGGACCGCCTCCGCACCCAACTCCGTGACTTCCCAGCCTCCGGCGGCGCGCGCGAGAACGCGACCGCCCAGAGCCTTTTCCAGCGCCGCTATCCTGCGCGAAACGGTGGTGTGGTTCAGGCCCAAGGCTTGCGCCGCCGTCGTGAATTTTCCTGAGCGTGAGACGGCGAGGAGGATGAGGAGATCGTCCGGATTGGGATTCATATCTGCAATTCTGCACACACTTGGTGCCGGATTGGTCATTGAGGAGGGCTGAATCTGCAGTAATACTCAGTGGAGCATTTCGTGTTGTGGATCACAGCACGTCAAAAGGGTCAACGAGGACACTGAGGAGATGGATATGAGCGTAGAGCAGCGCTCCACATCAAAGGCCGGGAACCAATCCGGCAAGGGCTCCGGCCTTAAGAAGATCGTCGCTGCGTCCATGGTGGGGACAGTGGTGGAGTGGTACGAGTTCTTCCTGTACGCCACCGCAGCAACGCTGGTTTTCGGCAAATACTTCTTCCCGAGCACTGGCAACGAATTGGACGGCATCATCCAGGCCTTCCTGACCTACGCGGTTGGCTTCGTAGCCCGCCCGCTCGGCGGAATCGTCTTCGGCCAGATCGGCGACAAACTGGGCCGCAAGCCCACGCTCCAGCTGACCATTGTGATCGTCGGCGTCTCGACGTTCCTCATGGGCTGCCTCCCCGGCTTCGCCGATCTGGGTTACTGGGCACCGGCCATGCTGGTGGCGCTTCGCTTCATCCAAGGATTCGCCCTTGGTGGCGAGTGGGGAGGTGCCGTGCTCCTGGTAGCTGAACACAGCCCCAACAAGTCGCGCGGTTTCTGGTCATCCTGGCCGCAGGCAGCAGTGCCGGTGGGCAATCTTCTGGCCACCGCAGTTCTGTTCACCATGTCCACCACACTGAGCAGCGAGGCATTCCTGGGCTGGGGCTGGCGTGTAGCATTCTGGCTTTCCGCCGTGATCGTGTTCGTCGGGTACTACATCCGTACCCACGTCACCGAGGCACCCATCTTCCTCGAGGCCAAGGCGCAGGTGGAGGAATCGAAGGCCATCAGCTACGGCGTTGGCGAAGTCATCCGCAAATATCCCAAGGGCATCCTGCAGGCCATGGGCCTCCGCTTTGCCGAGAACATCATGTATTACCTGGTGGTCAGCTTCGCGATCGTCTACCTCAAGAGCGTCCACAAGTACGACACGTCATCGCTGCTGCTGGCATTGCTTATCGCGCACGTGATCCACTTCCTTGTCATCCCGCAGATTGGGCGTCTTATTGACGCGTGGGGTCGCAAGCCCGTGTACCTCGTAGGAGCCGTCGCCGGCGCAACCTGGCCGTTCTTCGCGTTCCCCATGTTCGACACCAAAAACGCCGTGGTCATCGTGTTGGCCGTGACCATCGGGCTGTGCCTGCACGCGTTCATGTACGCAGGCCAGCCGGCCATCATGTCCGAGCTCTTCCCCACCCGCATGCGCTACTCCGGGGTCTCGCTCGGCTCACAGGTTACGTCGATCTTCGCAGGGTCACTCGCTCCGCTGCTGGCAACACAATGGCTCAAGGACACCGGCTCCTGGCTCCCCACCGCGATCTACCTCGTCGTCGCCTGCGCGATCACCGTCGTCGCCGTCGTTTCGCTGAAGGAAACCAAGGGCATCGCGCTGCAGGACGTGGACGAAGCCGACGCCTTGCGGCATGGACTGACCACGTCTTCTGTTGGCACGGCAGCGAAAGGCTAGCTCCATGGACAACTCCCTGAACGGGCGCAAAGCACTGGTCACCGGCGGTGCCAGCGGAATCGGGGCAGCCTGCGCCCGCGCGCTCGCCGCCCGCGGGGCGAAAGTTGTAGTGGCCGACGTCGATGCCTCCGGAGCTGCGGCCCTCGCCGACGAGCTGGGCGGCACTGCCTGGACTGTGGACCTGTTGGACGTCGACGCCCTGGCCGCCCTCAGCCTTGACTGCGACATCCTGGTCAACAACGCCGGCATCCAGAAAGTAGCGCCGATCGAGGAGTTCGAACCTGCTGAATTCAGGCGGATACTCGCCCTGATGCTGGAGGCACCGTTCCTCCTTATCCGGGCCGCGCTCCCACACATGTACGCCAATGGGTTCGGCCGGATTATCAACATCTCCTCGGTTCACGGGCTCCGTGCTTCGGCCTACAAGAGTGCTTACGTCTCCGCGAAGCATGGCCTCGAAGGGCTCAGCAAGGTCACTGCCTTGGAGGGCGGCGAGCACGGAGTGACGTCCAACTGCATCAACCCCGGGTACGTCCGGACTCCGCTTGTTGAGAAGCAAATTGCTGATCAGGCGCGACTCCACAGCATCCCCGAGGCAGAGGTGCTGGCCAAGGTCATGCTGACGGAGTCGGCGGTGAAGCGGCTGGTGGAGGTTGAGGAAGTTGCGTCGTTGGCTGCCTGGATGGCCTCCGACGACGCGGGTATGGTCACCGGCGCGAGCTACACCATGGACGGCGGGTGGTCGGCCCGGTAGCTCGCTGCGAGGTGACAGTTAATGCCAATGTTCGACGCGAACATTGGCATTAACTGTAGTTTCGGCGCGGAGATCCGGGCTAACTTTGGCCGCCGATGATTGCGTCGGCATTATCAAAGGCCCAGGTCACCAGGGGTATAAGCAGTGCCGTGAGCTCGCGGCCGCGTTCAGTCAGGCTGTAGTCCACGCGCGGCGGGATGACGGGTTGTGCGTCGCGGCGTAGCAGCCCGTCCCGTTCGAGCGTTTTCAGGGTTTGGGCCAGCATTTTTTCGCTGACGCCCTCAGCACGTCGGCGCAGTTCGCTCCATCGCTGATCGCCTTCGGATAGCGAAAGCAGGATCAGCACTCCCCATTTGCTGGTGATGTGGTCCAGTACTGTCCGGCTGGGGCAGCCGGCAGGGAAGACGCCGTCAGCGACGGCGGCCGGGAGGGTACTTACTTTCATGTCAGTACCTTACCTTAAAGTGCGTGCTCTCTTTCGGGAAGTTATCTGCGGAAGCGTTGGTTGTGATCGGTGACCGTCCCATCAATTTCCTTGAAAGGAACCAGTCATGAGCATCGTCATCACCGGAGCAACAGGCCAGCTGGGCCGCCATGTCATAGAGGCCCTCCTTGAACGCAATGTACCCGCTGACAGCATTGTCGCCACCGGGCGCTCCATTGAAAAGCTGTCCAATTTCGTTGCCCGCGGCGTTCGCGCCGCTGCAATGGACTACGACGACGCTGCGTCGGTCGCCCAGGCGCTTAAGGGTGCCACCAAGGTCCTTCTCATATCGGGAAGCGCCGTAGGCCAGCGGGTAGAGCAGCACCGCACGGTTATCGAGGCGGCAAAAGCCGAGGGTGTGGAGCTTCTCGCCTACACCAGCATTGCCAACGCAGACACCACCCGCATGAAGCTGGCTACAGAGCACCAGGCCACGGAATCCATCCTCAAAGAGTCCGGCGTCCCCTTCGTCCTCCTTCGCAATAGCTGGTACATCGAGAACTACACCGACCAGTTGCCGGGAACCCTTGCGCAGGGCGCGCTTGCGGGCAGTGCCGGAAACGGCAAGGTTAGCGGTGCCTCCCGCGCAGACTACGCGCAAGCTGCGGCCGCGGTTCTGGTTGCGGAGCACCAGGCCGGCAAGATCTACGAGTTGGGCGGTGACGATGCATTTACCTTGGACGAGCTGGCCGCCGAAATTAGCGCTGCATCAGGCAAGTCCATCGAATACCGAGACCTCCCGGCAGACCAATACGCCGATCTCCTGACGGGCGCAGGGGTGCCGGAAGGCTTCGCGCAGATCCTGGCCGACACCGATCTGGGCATTGGTCGCGGCGACCTTTTGGTGACCACCGGTGATCTCAGGAAACTGATCGGGCGCCCGGCAACTGCCTTGTCCGTGGCCGTCCGCTCCGCTGCTGCTGCCATCTGAACCGAGCCCCAGTGAGGTGACAGTTAAACCCCATGTTCCTCCAGAACATGGGGTTTAACTGTCACCTCGGCACCGGAGCTACGGAGCCTTCACCAAGGGGATCGACGCCGTCTCGTCCACGAGCTCGGCACGACGCAGGCCACCACCGCGGACCCACAACTTGTAAGCCACGAACAGCAGGATCAGCCATGTGCCGCCGACATAGAGTGCAACGCGGGTGTCCTCGAAGACCCCGAGGATCACGATCACCATGGCCATGAACGTCATGGTCAGAATGGATGCTGCCGGCCACAGGGGTGAACCGAATTCCGACGCCGGAAGGCCCTTGCGCTTGATCTCCCGCTTCATGGCAACGTGCGAAGCCAGGATCATCACCCACACCCACACTGTGGCAAACGTTGCTATCGAAGCGATCAGCACGAACACGTCTTCCGGGATCACTGCGTTCAGCACGACGCCCACGAGCAGTATTCCGCCCATCATTACTACCGTCATCCAGGGGACGCCGTGCCTGGAAATCTTGCCGAAGCTCTTCGGAGCATGGCCCTGCTGGGCTAGTCCGAACAGGATGCGGCCAGCTCCAAAGATGTCGCTGTTGATAGCGGAAAGGGCTGCAGTGATGACCACGGCATTGAGGATGTGCGGTGCAGCCGGGATGCCCAGGCCGTCGAAGATTTGTACAAACGGGCTTCCGCTGCTGCCGATTTCGTTCCACGGGAAGATGCTCATCAACACGCCCAGGGTCAGGACGTAGAACAGCAGGACACGGACCGGCACGGTGTTGACTGCCTGCGGGATGACCTTTTTGGGATCGGCGGCTTCGCCAGCGGTAATGCCGATTGTTTCGATCCCACCGAAGGCAAACATGACGACGGCGAACGCGGCCAGGAGCCCTTCGAAGCCGTTCGGGAACAAACCGCCGTGGTTAACCAGGTTCCCCAACCCCGGTGCCACCCCGCCGCCGTCGCCTGTTTGGAAGCCGAAGACGACGATTGCTGCGCCTCCGACGATCATGGCGATGATGGCCACCACCTTGATCAGCGAGAACCAGAACTCCAGTTCACCGAAGACCTTCACGCTCAACAAGTTCATGGCGCCCAGGAAGAGAATGATCGCGAGCACCCAGATCCAGCGGTCCACCTGTGGGAACCAGAAGCCCATGTAGATGCTGAAGGCGGTGACGTCGGCGATGGCCACGATCGCCATCTCGAACACGTAGGTCCAGCCGGTCACGAAGCCTGCGAACGGTCCCAGGTACTTGCTCGCGTATTGGCCGAATGAGCCGGAAACAGGGTGTCGGACGGCCATTTCCCCTAGTGCGCGCATGACCATGAAGACGGCAGCACCGCCGATGATGTAGGCCAAAAGTACGGCGGGGCCGGCTTTCTGTATGGCGGACGCAGAACCGTAAAACAGTCCCGTGCCGATCGCAGATCCGAGCGCCATGAAGCGGATGTGACGGACGTTGAGGCCACGGCTGAGTGCCGTACCGGCGGCTTGGAGGACGGTGTCCTTCGAAGCCAGCGTGGTTTGTTGCATGGTAAAACCTTCTCGTCTTTGGGAGGGGATCGCTATCCAGCAGATCACTTTTGGCCGCCCTGTGATTGGCCTCACGGGGGTTTGGTGTCTTTGATCGCAGACAGTGCGACAGGAGTCACAGTCGAATCTCAGATACGATGTCCGCGGACAGCTAGTCACCCCGGTTAGGCACCTCGCTCATGCGTCATCGCCGCTGGATGGCTCGGACGCTGTCATCGCATCTTTCTTGGGGGACTCTTGATGTCTGCTTTCCGTGTTGCTTCCATCCGTGCTGCCCGCCGTCGTTGGGCCGCGGCCGTTGTTGCCTTGATCGCGGGGGCATCCCTGCTCTTCGCCGCCCCCGCCCGTGCATATGACATTCCTGAGTTTGAGATTCCCCTCGCCTCGCAGGCTCCCGTTCCTTTTGTGAAGCGCGCTGTTGATGCGGCCGGCGTCCTTGATCTGTGGAGGACAGGTGGCCCGGCGACGCGCGCGGCAGCCCAGCTTGCCTTGGTGGGCGGTCCCGAGGCCGTCCAGGCATTCCTCGACGGCGGACAGGATGTTGCGCTGGCAGCGGACCGCAAGGAGCTGGTCACCGAGCTGACGAAGCGGGGGAGTCCGCATGTACGGTCCTCCGCGAAAGCAGCCCTCATTTCCGACGCCGCAACGGTTGCCTTTTTGTCCGACGGCTGGGCGAGCACGTGGAAGGGCGATCTTCGGACGACGGCCACATATTTCACCAGCACTAAGAACACTCAAATCAGTGCTGCCGCTTCCAAGAGCCTGGACTCCGGCGAGGAAGCCATTGAGCAGTTCGTGCTTGAGGGGTGGCGGAAGATCGCGCAAGGCCAGGATCGGGAGGCGGTCTACTACCTGACCAATTCCCCCGTGCCTGAGGTAACTCTCGGAGCTCAAGCTGCCCTCGACACCTCCAGCCCGGACTTCGTTGCAGACTTCCTTCGCTACGGGCAGTTCGTCGTCTCAGACCATCACACTGAAACCGCGGCACTGGCTGGGCTGCTGCAGCAGGTCAAGACAGACGTCGCAGCCAACCCAAACGGCGCCGCCGTCGTGGCGGAGAGGGCGAGGGCCGCCGTCGAGCAGGCCCGAAGCAGGGCCACTGCTGCCAGGTCAGCGGACTCATCGCGTCTCGTCGCGGACAGGGACTTCCTTTCATCGTTGGCTTCGCCTCGTCAGGCCACGGATACTGCGCTGCTGACATCCGAGGAGCCAGCCAAGGCTGCCTTCGCGAAGGCGGCCCGCGAAATTCCGGAGCTACTGGCAGCCATTACCGCACCGGGAACCGATCTCGATGCCCGCATTAAGGAAGCCCGGCAGGCCACACTGGATCTGGCGCTTACCGGCACGCCGGAGGTGAAGAAGGCCGCTGAAGCTGCCCTCCTGGCAGGAGACTCCGGGATCAAGGCCTTCATCACCAGTGGCTACGCGGCGGCGGTCAAACTGGATGGCTCTGCTATGGGCGGGGACCGGCAGCGCGTTTACCAGCTTCTCCACCTTGGTGGCGGGCACGTAAACGCAGCCGCCGACGCCGCTCTAAGTTCCGCCAATCATGCAGATGTCCGGTACTTCCTGGAATACGGATTTGATCAAGCGTTGGCCTTGGATAACCGGGTCCAGACGACCTTCGCCTTGGATTCAACACCAGAGGTGCGGGCAGCTGCCAGTGTCGCCCTCGACGGCAGTCGGGCTGACCTTCAAGCGTTCATGACCACCGGAAAAACAGCCGCTGCTGAGCGTGACAGGGCCACCGCCGCCCACGTAGCGTCGGTCGACGCGATGATCGCCGAACTCGCCGGACTGGCAGACAAGGCAACGCTCGACGCCGGGACGGCGGCCGACGCTGCCAAGTCGGCGGAGGCGGCGCGGCAGGCTGAAGCGGCGCGGCAGGCTGAGGCTGCACGGCAGGCCGGAGCAGTCAAGGCCGCTGAGGCTGCTGTCCAGCTTGGTGGGTTGCCGCTGGTCGACGTCCACCAGTTGGCTGGATCAGCCCCGGCGCTGATGCCGTGGCAACCGGCACCCGCCGTCGTGATCCCCGCAACGGGCGAGACAGCTGCGTCAGCCGCTGGCCTACCCGCGCTTCCGCCTCCTCCGGCTGGCACTGCAAATCCGGGTGACATCGTGTCTGTGGAGCCGGAAACCCAGGAAGCCGCCACGGCTGCCAGCACGTCACAGGGGTTGAACGCTTGGACCATCGGGCTGATTGCGTTGCTGGTCGCCGCGGCGGCCGGTGGAATCACGCTGCTTCTGCCCCGGAAAACGCCGACAACGGGAGCTGCCAAGCCGGCGGCGGAGACGGCGATCAAGGCCCAGCCTTAGCCGGCGCCCTGGGCGTACCTAGGAGCGGGGATTCTTTCGCAGGTATTCCCGGAGTCCCGGGATGGCAAAGACAACCTTGCCGTGACCGGCTGTTTCTATGAGGCCGGCCGCCAGAAGTCGAATGCGATACTTCCCTGCCAGTGCGGACCCCGCTCCGATCCTGGAGGCGATGTCAGCCATCGTTGAAGTTTCATCGTCCACCGACATGGCGTGAAGGAACTCCCTGTCCTTTGCAGATGCCGTAGCGAGTGCAGCTTCGATGACCACGCGTTCGTTGCGACGAGTCGCTGCGGATATAGCTCTGTCAACGCCATCGGAGGAAAGAGATCCATCATGATTTTCGGCTTCCCTCCATAGGAAGTAACCCACGAGTTGAATTAGGAAAGGATAGCCCCCAGTGGCAACGGCCGCCCGATGGATGTTCTCTGGGATGACGCTGATTCCGGCGGCAGTGAACGTATCGGCAAATGATGACTCGACGTCCCGTATCGCGGCGGCATGAAGGTCGATTTTGTCGGCTCGCCGAAGAAACGTTGCCACACCCTCGTTCAGGAGATCGGAGACGGCGGATGGCAAACCAGCAAATATCAGTCCTATGGGCAGGCCGTCTTGGATAAAGTGTTGGACGTTGGCCGCTAGTTGGGACAGTTCTGTCCGATCGGCAGCGTGGATCTCATCCACTGTAATGAGGAGCCCGGTTGCCCGCTGGTCGAGGAGACGGAGGAGAGTCTCACCGAGTTCGCGCCAATCCACCTGCCGCTCCGGGGACAACTGCGTGGTGACGCCAAATCCAGCAACTGTGACTGCCGTGACGCGTCGTCGCGGGTCGGGCCCATCCCCCAATTCGTGGGTAAGTCGACGCATCTTTTCACCTATGCGCCCCATGAATGTTCCGGTAGCCGTCTCCGCAATCACAGCCCAACCATGTTCCTTGGCTAGGTCGTGGGCCGCGCCGAGCATAACGGTCTTGCCGATGCCGCGGGCGCCGGTAAAGATGGACAGCAAGCCAGGTGCCCCGGAACCTAGTCTGAGGCCATATTCAAACTCGTCCAGAAGCCCGGATCTGCCGATAATCTCCGGGGGCGTAGCCCCTGCCGTAGGGCGAAAGGGATTCTCTGTCGTGAGCATAGAGCGATTCTATGGGTTAAGTCTGGTTAATTTGGTTAATTTGGATAATCGGGTGAATTTGGTAAACATTCCGACGCTGGGCCCTATGCATCTTCGCCACGGCGGCTCAGCCCTGCAACAGGTACGTGGCTACGCCCTCCGGGTTTGCCAAGGCCAGAAGGTGCCCGCCTGCGATGACGTCGGGCGTGCGTCCTAAGCGTTCCTTGGCCACCCTGCGTTGGAATTCCACGGGAAAGAACCTGTCTTCCCTTCCGCTGAGTACTCGCGTTGGGATGCTGGGCCACTCCGTGAAGTCGCAGACTGATTCGAAGACCGCATTGGCTTCCGCCCGCTGATACGGTTCGCCCGTGGCAGCGACGTCCGGTGGAACGTCGTGCAGGAAATATGTGGCGACGTCGAACTGGGGACTGTAACCGTGGGCCGCCGCAGCGCTCTCCCTTGCGGCGTCCCAACCTGTGTTTGCCCACCACTCGCCGGGGGTTTCGCCCGGCATCGGGATCATCGCGTTGACGAGGACGAGCTCGCGGACAGACGCACGCCCGCAGACCAGCGGGGCTGTAAAACCGCCCAGTGATTGGGCCACGAGCACGACGTCGGCACGGGCGCCTATAGCGTTCAGGACCAGTCGCGTGTACTCGGGCAGGCCAGCATTTGCGTCGTCCCCTGGGAGGTCGACGGCAACGGCCTCGTGTCCGGCACGCTCCAGCAGAGGAACCACCCGGCTCCAATACCAGGCCGTGCCGCCCGCTCCAGGGATCAGGACGAACGTACTCATTGCAGTTCAGGCCGTACGCAGCGGCGTGGATGCAAGTCGATGGATTTCATCTCCCTATTGTCTTCCTTCACAGGGGCGCCGATCCTGCGTAACGTCGGCTCCATGGACCCTGTCATCCAGACCGTCGATCTTCATAAGAATTTCGGCCGGGTCAAGGCACTGGACGGCCTTGATCTCGAAGTCCCCGCAGGGCAAGTCCATGGCTTCCTCGGCCCAAACGGTGCCGGGAAGTCCACTACACTGCGTATCCTGCTGGGCCTGGCACGGGCCTCGTCGGGCAGTGCGAGAGTCCTTGGATTGCACCCATGGGCCGATGCCGTTGAACTCCACCGGCGTGTGGCCAGCGTCCCGGGCGATGTCAGCATCTGGCCGAATCTCTCAGGGGGAGAGGCCATTGATTTCCTCTCGCGGCTTCGGGATGGCGGGGCAGATCGCGCTGGGTATCGACGCAGCAAGGAGCGTTTGTGCCAGCTCTTCGACTTTGACCCCACCAAGAAGGGCCGTGCCTACTCCAAAGGCAATCGCCAGAAAGTTGCGCTCATCGCAGCCTTGGTTGCCGACTCCGAGGTCTACCTTCTGGACGAGCCGACAAGCGGTCTGGATCCCCTCATGGAGGCCGTCTTCACTCGCGAGATCCGGAGGCTCGTCAGTGAGAAAGGGGCCACTGTCCTTCTTTCCAGCCACATTCTCTCCGAGGTGGAACAACTGGCCGACAGCGTGAGCATCATCCGCGCAGGGCGGATCGTCGACGGCGGGACGCTCGAATCCCTGCGCCACCTGACCCGTACAGGGATCTCTTTTGCGCAGGACCAGGTGGACCTCGAAGCCCTCCAAGGCCTTTCCCAAGTCCACGACCTCACCTTGGCCGCAGGCCGGGTCAAGTTCAGTGCCGACTCTGACCGTGTCCACGAGGTCCTGCCGATTCTTGGCCGTCTGGGTGTGCAGGGCCTGCTGGTCGCTCCGCCGTCGCTGGAAGAGTTGTTCCTCCGCCACTACGGGGTTGCCCTTCCGCCCCAGTCAGAGGAAGTGAAGTCCGACGGCGGCACTCACCAACGGCGGCGCCGCCCGCCCGCCTGGACGGGCCCCTGAGATGAGCCGATTCCTTGACCTGTATTGGCAGCGACTCCGCCGCGACCGGTGGCAACTCCTGAGCTGGGTTGCTTCCATCGGTGCGCTCGCCTTTTTCGCCACAACAGCAGTGGCTTCGGCGTACGGCGACGATGCTTCCCGCGCCGAAATCCTGCATGTTGCCACGGCGACTCCCGCTATTTTGATTCTCCGCGGGCTGGTCAGGGGCCCTGCTCTGGACGCATTTACGTTTTTCCAGATCTTCGCCTTTATCGGTGTCCTTGCCGGCCTGATGAACACTTTCATGGCAGTACGGCATACGCGTGCCGAGGAGGAAGCGGGCCGGGCTGAGCTCGTCGCATCCACGGCCGCGGGCCGGTGGATGCCGTTGACGGCGACAGTGACCCATGGGCTCATAGGAAACGTGCTGGTGGCCGCGGCAGTCACGATCGGCTTTATCTCTGGCGGGCTCGATGCCGCGGGCTCGCTGATTGCCGGTCTTGCGGCCGGAGCTATTGGCTTGGCGTTTCTCACCGTCGGATTGCTCGCGTCCGAGTTCATGAGTACTTCGCGTGGGGCAAACGGAGCGGCGGCAGGGCTGGTGGTCGCCGCCTATCTTCTGCGCGGCTTCGGGGACGCGACCGGCAAGGTCAGCCAGGACGGCCTTACGGTAACGGCAGCATGGCCTAGCTGGGCTTCGCCCATCGGTTGGGGACAGCAGACGTTTGCCTACACGGGAAATCGCCTGTGGCCCCTGCTGCTTCCGCTGGGCCTTGGAATCGTATGCGTCTCACTGACCGCCGTCATCATGTCGAGGCGGGATTTTGGCGCGAGCGTGCTCGCCGGACGACGAGGCCCGACGGACGCCCGCCCCTCGCTCCGCGGGCCGTTCGCCCTGGCACTCCGACTCCAGCAGGGGGCCATCGTCAGCTGGTGCATTGGCGGGTTTATCGCGGGTCTGCTCACCGGCGCCCTCGGCGCTGCCATTCAGCAGGTGAGCATCTCGAATTCCTCCGTGACCGCGATCCTCAGGGCCATGATCGAGGCGCAAGGAACATCCATGACGCAGTTGGTCATTGCTGTCTTGTTTGAAATCGGTGGCATCCTGGCGGCGGCCTGCGGACTCCAGGCCGTTCTGCGATTGAGGCAGGAAGAAGTGGCGGGCACGGCAGAACTGGTGCTCTCGCAACCGCTCGGACGCATTCGTTGGTTTGGCAGCTTTCTCGGCCTCGGGGCAGCCTCGGTGGTTCTCGTCATGGTGTTCGCGGCCTTCGGTGCCTGGTATTCCTTGGTGGTCTCCGGTGAATCAGCCATTGAAGTGGGCAGCGTATGGGAGACTGCCGGGGCTCAAATCCCGGCTGCGCTGCTATACCTTGCCTTGCCCGCTGCGGTTTTTGTTACCTTTCCCCGCGCTACTGTCCCAATCGGCTGGGCGTTGCTGGCACTGGGCATCGTGCTGGGTGTCTACGGCGGGATGCTGGGCTTCGACAAGACCCTCAGGGACCTCTCGCCATTCACGCACACGCCAATCGTTACCAACACCGGAACAGATTGGAGTGGCGGCTTTTGGATGCTCGGGATTGGAGCGGCTCTCGCGGTGTTCGCGTTTGCCGCCGTGCGGCGTCGGGAGGTTGGCACGGTCTGAGCCACTCTCAAACACGCGACACTAGTTAAGTCTGGTATTTCAGACACCGCATAGAGTGAGTGGTCTGGCGTTGCCCGGCGTAACAAGGCACGCTTGAGTACGGGATACCGGACACATCACCCCGAGCAAGGCTGGACGGTGTCTCCTTCAGCAGTCTTGAGCAGTGAGGAACCATGACAACCACGCCACTGGCACCAGGCAAGGCCACGTCCAAGGTCCCTGCCGCCGAAAATACGCTGCGCATCCTCAAACTCTTGGCCTCGCGCCGAGGGCCGATGGCGGCGTCGAACATTGCGACGGCACTCGGCTTGCCGCGCTCCAGCGTGTACCACCTCCTGGGCGTGATGGAGGCCAACGGCTTCGTCCTGCATCTGCACGAAGAGCAGCGCTACGGCCTCGGCATCAGCGCCTTCGAGCTCAGTTCGGCCTATTCGCGGCAGGAGCCCTTGTCGCGTCTCGGGCGGCCCATGTTGGCCTCGCTGGTGGACGTGATCGGCGAAAGCGCGCATCTGGCCGTGCTTCACGGCCGCGACGTCCTTTACATCGTGGAGGAACGCGCCAAGAACCGCCCAAGCCTGGTGACCGACGTCGGAGTCCGCCTGCCCAGCCACCTCACCGCCTCGGGCCGCGCGATCCTGGCCGCCCTGCCAAAGTCGCAGGTTCGGGCTCTTTACCCGAACGCCGCCGCCTTCACGTCGCGCCACGAAGTGGAATTCCCGATCATGAAATACTCCGCCCTGTCCTCCCACCTGGACCAGGTACGGCAGCGTGGCTACGCCACGGAAAATGGCGAGATTACGCCCGGATTCGGCTCTATCGCCGCCGCTGTAACTGACCACGTGGGATGGCCGACGGCGGCAGTCGCCGTCACGTTCTTGGAGGACAAAGTTCCGGCTGAGCAATGGCCGGTACTGGCTGCGCGCATCCGCAAGGCTGCCGACGAATTGTCCGTACGCATTCACGGACGACCGGCTGGCTAGGCCGTTCGCATAGTGGATTCGCCCTAGTCGCCACGCGGCTTCGATTCGCCCGGCTCCGGTTCGCCCGGCTTCAGTCTGCCCGGTTGCGAGGCTTCGCGCTCGACGAGTCTGCGGAAGGTCTCCAACTCACCGCGGAAGCTGCCCCGATAGGACCCCATGGCGAAAATCCGCCCGAAAACCGCTGAAACGAATCCTCGGGTCACGAACTCCTGCTGGATGCGCGTACCGCCTGCCTCGGCAGTAAACCTCACATCTGACTCGCCCTTCAGGATCGCGTTGCCGAACCGTGTGCGGATGTGCCAGGGGCGTTCGACGGCGAGGATCTCCGTGGGGCTTGCCATTCGTCCGAACTTCACCGTGTAGCGGCTTCCGGCCTGGTCGATTGAGCCAACCCGATCGGTCACGCTGGTGACTCCGCCGATCCATTCCGGGAACCGGTCCAAGTCCGTCCAGGTCGCGAAAACGCGCTCCGGCGGAGCCGCAACGAGGGTAGTCACTCGGAATGTTGCCATGGATCCAGCATGCGCCGCTTCTCGCGTGAATGCGAGGGGCTGCGTTACCTCGGAACGACGTTTGGGCGGAGGATTGCAGAAGGACGGCGCGCGTCTGTAATCCCGGACAGCACCCACCTAAAAGCCATTCCTGAGGCCTCGTAAAGGGGCTTTAGTAGAAGCAGAAGAACTTTCCACTACACACTTCCCAAAGACGAAGGAGTCATCATGGCACCCGCCGATTTCACTACTGGTGCCCGTCCGGTTAAGGCCGCGCGGGGTACTGAGCTTACTGCCAAGTCGTGGCAGACCGAGGCGCCGTTGCGCATGTTGATGAACAACCTGGATCCCGAGGTCGCTGAGCGTCCTGATGATTTGGTGGTTTACGGCGGCACGGGCCGTGCTGTCCGCAGTTGGGCTGCGTTTGATGCGATCACCCGGACCCTGGAGACCATGGAGAAGGACGAGACCCTGCTGGTGCAGTCGGGCAAGCCCGTGGGTGTGTTCCGCACCCACGAGTGGGCTCCGCGTGTCCTCCTCGCGAACTCGAACCTGGTGGGGGACTGGGCGACGTGGCCTGAGTTCCGTCGTCTGGAGGCCGAGGGCCTGATGATGTACGGCCAGATGACGGCCGGGTCCTGGATTTACATCGGCACCCAGGGCATCCTGCAGGGCACCTACGAAACCTTTGCTGCGGTGGGAAACAAGCTCGCTGCCGAGGGACGTCACCCGGCGCCCCCCGCGGAAGGCTCCACGGAAGGCCCGTTGGCCGGCACCCTGACCTTGACCGGTGGCTGTGGTGGGATGGGCGGTGCCCAGCCGCTGGCCGTGACCCTGAATGATGGCGCGTGCCTGATCGTGGACGTGGACGAGACCCGCCTGCGCCGTAGGGCGGGCAAGCGGTACCTGGATGAGGTCGAAACGGATCTGGATGCTGCGATCGCGAAGGTCCAGGCCGCCAAGGCCGAGCGCCGTGGCTGGTCCGTGGGGTATGTGGGCAACGCCGCCGAGGTGTTCCCGGAGCTGCTGCGCCGCCACAAGGCCGGGGAAGTGACCTTTGATGTGGTCACGGACCAGACGAGTGCGCATGATCCGCTGTCGTATTTGCCGGAGGGCATCACGGTGGCTGAGTGGCACACGGAGGCCGCGGCGGATCCGGAAGGGTTCACGAAGAAGTCCCAGGCGTCCATGGCCCGCCACGTGCAGGCGATGGTGGAGTTCCAGGACGCCGGCGCCGAAGTTTTCGATTACGGCAACTCCATCCGTGACGAGGCACGCAAGGGCGGGTATGACCGGGCGTTCGAGTTCCCCGGCTTCGTTCCCGCCTACATCCGTCCGCTGTTCTGCGAGGGCCTGGGCCCGTTCCGCTGGGTTGCCCTGTCCGGAGATCCGGAAGACATCGCCGTCACGGACAAGGCCATCAAGGAACTGTTCCCCGAGAACAAGCACCTGCACAAGTGGCTCGACGCTGCTGCGGACCGTGTGGAATTCGAAGGGCTGCCGGCGCGGATTTGCTGGCTCGGGTATGGCGAGCGGGCCAAGGCCGGGCTGTTGTTCAACCAGCTCGTCAAGGAGGGCAAGGTCAAGGCCCCGATCGTGATCGGCCGTGACCACCTGGACTCCGGTTCGGTGGCGTCCCCGTACCGGGAGACCGAGGCCATGGCCGACGGGTCGGACGCGATTGCTGACTGGCCGTTGCTGAACGCCCTGCTGAACACCTCCTCCGGTGCCACGTGGGTCTCGATCCACCACGGCGGCGGCGTCGGCATCGGCCGGTCCCTGCACGCCGGGCAGGTCTCCGTCGCCGACGGCACCGACCTCGCTGCGGAGAAACTCGAACGGCTCCTCACCAACGACCCCGGCATGGGCGTCATCCGCCACGTCGACGCCGGCTACGACCGCGCCGTCGAAGTCGCCAACGAACGCGGCGTCCGCATCCCCATGAACGAGAAGTAAGAACATGACTATCACCTCGAACGAACAGCTCACCGTCACCCTCGGCTCCAGCGGCGTGACTCCGGAAGACGTCGTCGCCGTCGCACGCCACGATGCCAAGGTGACCATCTCCCAGGAAGCCCTGGATAACGTCGCCAAGGTCCGTGCCCACATCGACAGCCTCGCCACCAGCGACGTCCCCGCCTACGGTATTTCCACGGGATTCGGGGCGTTGGCCAACCGTCACATCCCCAACGATCTCCGTACTCAGCTGCAGAAGTCCCTGATCCGCAGCCATGCAGCGGGCATGGGTCCGGCGGTTGAACGTGAAGTGGTCCGGGGCATCATGTTCCTCCGCGCCAAGACCCTCGCATCCGGTCGCACAGGCGTCCGTCCCGTGGTTCTGCAGACCATGGTGGACGTCCTCAACGCCGGCATCACCCCGCTGGTCCGCGAGTTCGGTTCCTTGGGTTGCTCGGGCGATCTGGCGCCGCTGTCCCACTGCGCGCTGGTCCTCATGGGCGAAGGCGAAGCAACCGGTCCCGACGGCGAGCTGTACGGGACCGCCGGCCAGCCGCCTGTTGCTGAGCTGCTCGCGCAGCACGGCATCGAGCCGGTCACTCTCGCCGAGAAGGAGGGCCTGGCCCTCGTCAACGGCACAGAAGGCATGCTGGGGATGCTCCTGATGGCCATCGCTGACATCCGTTTGTTGCTCGCGACGGCGGATGTCACCGCCGCGCTCAGCGTCGAGGCGTTGCTGGGCACCGACCAGGTGTTCCTGCCGGAGCTCCACGCCGCGCTCAGGCCGCACCCGGGTCAGGCTGCCAGCGCGGACAACATGCTGCGCGTGCTGTCCAACTCGCCGATCGTCGCCTCCCACCGGGTCAACGACACCAAGGTCCAGGACGCTTACTCGCTGCGTTGCGCCCCTCAGGTCGCCGGCGCTGTCCGCGACACCGTGGACCACGCCGCACTGGTGGCTTCCCGCGAACTCGCCGCTGCAATCGACAACCCGGTAGTCCTGTCGGACGGCCGCGTCACGTCCAACGGCAACTTCCACGGTGCGCCCGTGGCCTACGTCCTGGACTTCCTGGCGATCGCCGTCGCGGACCTCAGCTCCATCGCCGAGCGTCGCACGGACCGCATGCTGGACCCGGCCCGCTCGCATGGTCTCCCGGCCTTCCTGGCTGCGGACCCCGGCGTCGATTCCGGCCTCATGATCGCCCAATACACGCAGGCCGGCCTGGTTTCGGACAACAAGCGCCTGGCCGTGCCCGCATCGGTGGACTCCATCCCGAGCTCTGCCATGCAGGAAGACCACGTGTCCATGGGCTGGCACGCTGCCCGCAAGCTTCGCAAGGCCGTGGAGAACCTCCGCCGCGTCCTGGCCGTGGAGCTGGTCACCAGCGCCCGCGCTATCGACATGCGCACGCAGATGTCCGACGGCGAACTCACCCCGGGCCCCGCCGGTACAGCCGTGCTCGAGGTGCTTCGCGAAGTGGTCCAGGGACCGGGAACCGATCGCTTCCTGTCGCCCGAGCTCGAAGCGGCTGACCGTCTGGTTGGCTCCGGTGCGGTCCGTTCGGCCGCCGAATCCGCCGTCGGGATCTTGGCCTGACGTCGAATAAAACGCTCATTTGATGGGCAAATTTGTCACGTCCCGGAAATTGTTCGCAACGCAATCTCCGGGGCGTGACAAATGTAGTAGAACTTATGGTGTACGTCACGTCCACGCCAACGGTGTCGTGGGCTTGACGGTCAACCGTTACAACTCAATACACAACAGCGAACATCCACAAAGGGGTAGAAGTTCAATGAAGGCACGTGGAGCAGTCCTCTCCAGACGAAACGCACACTCGGTGACGGTTTCGGACTGGAGGCAACTCAAGGTTGGCGAGCGCGTGGAGGTAGTCAAGTACGCGCACGTGATCGCGGCAGGGCTGATCGAGGAAGTCTCCGGCAGCGGAAATGTGGTGTGGCTGGAGCACTCGGGCCCGGGCGTCACGGAGGAAGGCAAGGAACTGTTCATGAAGTCCGACGGCGTGACTCTCCGCCGGGCGTAATGAAGCAAAAAGCTGGGGCTTACGCCCCGGCTTTTTGCTTTTCTACTACAACTGCAATTACTACTACGCAGCTGGCAATCAGCAGCCGCTACTACGCAGCGAGCACTTCGTGGGTCTGGCCGAAGGGAACGGATTCGTCCAGGGCCACTGTGTAGGTGCCGGGCTCGTGCCGGGTCACCAGGATGCCGCAGTTGGCATCTGCTGCTGCGTTCTTGATCAAAGCATCCACGGCGCGTTCAAGTCCGTCGTGGATCTCGTCTGCCTTTGAAAAAGACAGGCGAATTTCGCGTTCTGCAGTGATTGCAGCGGTCATTTCGGGGCCTCCTATTACTTGCCGCATGCGAGGGCGACCCATCAATCATAGGACGTTTGGCCCAAAATATGTAAGATGACCGGCAGTATCAGTGTCCGACGCCTCATCTCCGGACCATGGCGCGAAGCAGCTTTACCGCTACGGAGAGCGCTGCAATGTCCACCGGACCTGGCTTGATAGCCTCTTTGATGGTCTCTTGGACACGGGCCAGTTGTTCGATGTTTCCGCGTTCCCAGTCCATGATTCGCTCCACTGGGTCTGACGCCGCGGCGGTCACCGCATCAGAGACCCGGGGCGTGTGCCGCACTACCGCTTTGGTCATGTCCGCGAGTACCAGGTACATGTCATCGCGCAAAGCCGCACGTGCCAGCGACTCCCAGTGGGTGTCCCGGGGGAGCAGGGTGATGTGTTCCAGCAAGGGGATTGCCGAGATCCGTTCGAAGACCGCGAAGTACACCTCGGCCACTGCTTCCACGGGCTCCTGCAGCTCCTCCGCGATAACGGAAATGTCCAGCAATCCGTAGCTGACCAGAAGTTCGGATGCCCTGATGCCCAGATCATGGGGCAGGCCCACCGAGTCTGTATGGGCCAGGCGTTTCTGGGAGTGGGCAGGGTTCACTCCATGGAGGAGGCTCGTGAGGTTCGCCCGCATCAAGGACATCGGCCGCTCAAGCCTGGCAAAGGCATCGGCAATGGGCTTGTCGCGGAAGTCATGGGTGACGTACCAGCGGACGGAACGGTCCAGCAGCCGCCGCAGGTCCAGGGCAACGGCGGCTCCATGCTCACGGGGAGTGGTGGGCGGCACTTGGGCGATGCTGCCGGCGAGGGCGTCAAAGTCCCAGATCTGCCGCATCACCACGAACGCCCGGGCCACTGCGGAGGCAGAAACCGTGGTCTCCTCCATCGCGCGGAAAGCGAAGGCTATGCCTCCCACGTTGATCATGTCGTTGGCCACCACCGTGGCTACGATCTCCCGGCGCAGGGGATGCGTGGAGAGATGTTTACCGAACCGCTCTGAGACTTGCCGGGGGAAATAGCCACGAAGGGTTTGAGAAAACCAGGGATCATCGGACAAACCGCCCTCGGTGAGTTCGCGGGCGAGTTCGATCTTGGCGTAGGCCGCCAACACGGCGAGTTCTGGAGTGGTTAGTCCCTTACCAGTCAGGACCCGCGCCTGAAGCTCGGCGTTGCTGGGAAGGCATTCGAGCTCCCTGTCCAGATCGGTGACTGACTCGAGCCAATCCATGGTCCGTTCAAAGCTGGGACTCCATTCCAGCACCAATTGCTTGTCATTGAGGAGCAGGACGTTCTGGTCATCGTTGGTTTTCAGGACGAGCCGTCCAACCTCATGTTGGAGCGAGTGCAGGAACACGGTTCTTTCTGCCACGGACATCCTGCCTGCGGAGATCATCCGGTCCAGGAAGATCTTGATGTTCACTTCATGGTCCGAGCAATCCACGCCCGCCGAATTGTCGATCGCATCGGTATTGACCAGGATGCCTGCCAAAGCTGCTTCGATCCGGCCGCGCTGGGTGACTCCCAGGTTGCCGCCCTCGGCAATGATGTGGGCGCGCAGATCCTTGGCGTTGACCCGGATGGCGTCGTTTGATTTGTCCCCAACATCGGCATGGGACTCGGTGGATGCCTTGATGTAGGTGCCGATTCCGCCGTTGTACAGCAGGTCCACCGGGGCAGTAAGGATTGCGCGGAGAAGCTCAGGCGGGCTGATCGCCAGCTGGCTATTGTCGTCGGTGCCATCATCCAACCCCAAAGCGAGCCTGACTTGTTCCGTCAGCAGGATGGATTTTTCCGTCCGGGCAAAGATTCCGCCGCCTTCGCTCACCTTGGTGCGATCGTAATCGGCCCAGGAGGAGCGGGGCAGTTTGAAGAGCCGTTCCCGCTCGGCGTAGGAGACCTCGGGGTCCGGCGTAGGGTCCAGGAAAATATGCCGGTGATCGAATGCGGCCACGAGTTTGATGTGGTGGGAGAGGAGCATGCCGTTGCCAAAGACGTCTCCGCTCATGTCTCCGATACCAACAACCGTAAAATCCTCGGTTGTGCAATCGATCAGGAGTTCACTGAAATGGTGCCGCACGGATTCCCAGGCGCCCCGGGCCGTGATGCCCATCTGCTTGTGGTCGTAACCCACTGAGCCTCCGGAAGCGAAGGCGTCACCCAGCCAGAAGCCGTACTCTGCGGCCAGGGCATTCGCGATGTCCGAGAAGGTTGCAGTTCCCTTGTCCGCGGCCACCACGAGGTAGTAGTCGTCGCCGTCGTGCCGTACCACCCGTGCTGGCGCGAGTACGCGGCCGCTGCTGCCGCCGTCGGGATCCGGTACCAGGTTGTCCGTGATATCCAGCAAGCCGCGGATGAACGTCCGGTAGCTCTCCTGACCTTCGGCGAGCCAAGCCGCCCGGTCCTCTGCCGGGTCCGGTAGTCGTTTGGGGAAGAACCCACCCTTGGCACCCGTGGGCACAATTACTGCGTTCTTGACGGTCTGGGCCTTCACCAACCCCAGGATTTCCGTGCGGAAGTCTTCCCGCCTGTCCGACCACCGAAGGCCACCCCGGGCAATCGGGCCGAAACGCAGATGGACGCCTTCAACGCGCGGCGAATAGACCCAGATCTCGAATTTCGGGCGGGGTGCAGGGGCTGCGGGGATATTGTCCGGGTTGAGTTTGAAGCTGATGAAGGGCTTGTTGAGGTAGAAGTTCGTGCGCAGCGTGGCGTCCACCAGGCTGGCCAGCGAACGCAGCAACCTGTCGGCGTCCAGGACAGGGACGGCGTCGATGGCTTCCGTCAGGTTCGTCCGGGCTCCATGAACGGCCTGCGTCCTGTGGCTCAGTTCGCTGCTGCCCTCTTCGAACCGATCGCCCTTGGCCAGCCCCGGCTCCCCGTGACCGGAAGTGACGAGTTCCGGATCGAACAAGTCCGGAGCGAAGCGGTCCGGATTGAATTTCGCCTCGAACAATTCCAGCAGCGCATGGGTCGCTGTCGGATTGCCGCGGAGCGTGTCCGCGATGAAGCCATAGGAGTTGGTGCTCCCCAGTTGCCGGAGGTACTTGGCATACGCGCGCAGGATGGCAACCCGCCGCCAGTCGATGCCCTCCTTGATGACCAGCGCGTCCAAAGCGTCCGACTCAGCGTCACCGCGCATCGCGGCACAGAACGCGCCGGCCAGCAGATCGCCCGTGCCCACAGGGTCAACCCCCCGCGGATACTTCAGGCCGAGGTCGTACAGGAAGAACTGCCGCCCGTCGCCACGCTGAACGTCGAAGGGCCGCTGGTCCAGGACCTTCAAGCCCAGGTTATGGAAGAAAGGGAGGATCTCGGTTAGGCTCTGCGGGCGCGTTAAGTAAAGACGGATCCGGGCGTCCTCACTGAGGACTGCCGTGCCGGGACGTTGGTAAACGGTGAGGAGGGGATCCGCCACGCCTGCAGAATCCGGCTCTGCCGGGAAGCTTTCGAACTTGGCAATGTCCTCAACTGCGTCCTCCACCTCGTAGTCAGCCTTGTAGCTGGCCGGAAACGCGGTTGCCCACTGCCTGGACAACCGGGCCGCCTCCTCCCGGGGGTACCTCGTTTGGAGGGCCTCATCCAGGCCTTGCGCCCAGGACCTCGTAGCTGCGATGATCCTCTGCTCAAGGGCTGCTGCGTCCACCACCGCCGGAGCGCCGCCGTGCGATGAGTCGTGCCGTGAGGGGTCCTGTGGCAAAAGGATCCGGAAGAACACGCGAGCCATCGCGGATTCGCCCAACCGAAGCTCGAACTCTATGGCGTCGGAGCCAAACGCCTCGCGCAACTCTCGCTCGATATTGAGCCTGACGGCTGTGCTGTACCTGTACCTGGGGAGGAAAACCAGTGCTGTCATGAACCGGCCGAAGGAGTCCGGACGAAGAAAGAGCCGGGTGCTATGGCGTTCCTGAAGCCTCAGAATCTCGCGCGCACGGATGGCCAGCTGTTCCGCATCGATGTGGAACAGTTCGTCCCGCGGATACGCCTCCAACACTGCAAGAAGCTCCTTGCCATGATGCGACGGTGCTGGATAGCCGAAGGCCCCAAGCACTTCCTCCACTGTGTCCCGGATGACTGGGATCTGCTGGGCCGAACGAGCTGTTGAACTTGGTGAGAAGAGGCCAACGAACGTGCACCCTGTAGCGTTCGTGCCGTTCACGTTCACTGTGCCAAGGCTGATCTCGTCGAGGTAGGAACGTCGGAGGACCGTTGAGCGAAGCGCCGATTTGGTGAGGGTAAGGACGGGCGGCTTGCCGGGAGCATCACCTGGCGCCGCGGGCTCGGCACCATCACGGAGGAGGCCGAGGCCGCGGCGCCCGCGATACCCCAGGAATACAAAGTTCCCGTCATCCAGCCACCGCAGCAGCTCCTGTGCTTCCCGCGCCGTACGGTCTTTTGCGGCGAGCCCGTTCAGCACACGGATTTCGTGAATCAGTTCCTCGTGGATGGCCTCAGCGTCCTCGGCCGCGGCCCGGACGTCACCCAAGACCTTGTTCAGCCGACCCACCAGCAGCTCGGCGCTCGCGTTGTCAGGAATCCGGGGGATTTCGATCGCTATCCATGCCTCGGTGAGCGGTCCGCCGTCGTGCTCGTTTGGCGAAGGGAGCGGATCAGAAAAAGCCGTCGCCGCTCGCGCCTCCTCGGAACGTTCGACGCCGGTGGGCAGCCCCGAGCGGTGAGGTCCCCTGTGGATACCCGTCAGGCGGTGGGTGGCCGGGTCCCGCGTGACGCTGAAAGTGGGGTGCACCAGAAGCCGGATGGAAGCGGTGTCACGAGCGATCTCCGCTGTTACGGAGGGAACGAGGTAAGGCATGTCATCCGAGACAATCGCCACCAAGCTGGTATCAGTTTCGTTCAGGACCCCGATGACTGCTTGTCCAGGTTCACGGCGTTCTGCCAACGAGCGGTGATAGCGTGCCCGTTCCAACAAGGTTTCGGGCGTGTAGTTGCGGACGTCGTCGTCCGTGACGTGCTCGTAATAGTCGGTTAGGAATCCGTCCGCCGGCTCCGTAGTTGGTGCCATGTCGCTGCGCCTCCGCTGCGCAAAGGAGCGGCCGTGCTGCTGCGGTCGGCAAAGTCCATGCGCCTCATTTCATGATCGCTGGCGCGGGGCCGGGGGTAAAGCCCCAATGGTCACCCTCCAACGGACAATTCACCCACGCATGCGGGGGTGAATTGTCCATCGGAGGGTGACGAGCGAGTTACCGCTTCACAGCGTCCAGCTTGAGCATCTTGGCGATGACACCGTCCAGCTCGGAGTCGTCGAAGATTTTCTTCCAGTCGTCCTTGATGATGGTGTCCTTGCCGTACTGGATGGCGATTTCGCAGGCCTCGGAGAACGGGTTGGATCCGCGCAGGGCGTTGGTCAGCGCGATTTGTACGTGGCCGAACAGCATGGCCTTGGCGGCTTCCTCGGGGACGCCGGCGGTGTGGACGGTCTCGTTGAGTGCTTCGTTGAGCAGGGTGCCGATCATGCAGGCCACGGTTTCCACAAGGGTTGGTTCCAGGATGGCGAGCTGCTTGACGGTGACCCAGTGAACGTCGATCACCGGTGCGTAGATGGTGCGGATGACTGCTTCGGCTACGTCGCGGGTGGCTGCGGGGGCGTCCTCATCGATCGCGGAAACAACGTTCTGCGGGGCGCCCTGGCCGCCGAAGGTATCGGCCCATTCTTCCTTGGTGGTGCGCTCCAGGAACACCGACGGGTGGCACGGGTGCGCAACGGCCTGGACTACGTCGTCGCGCTTGGCCAGCAGTCCGGCGTAGGCGGCGGCCGGGTCAAGCGTGAGGAGGATCGCGCCGGACTTCATCTGCGGCACGACGCCCTCGGAGACGATGCCAAGAACCGTGTCCGGGACGGCGAGGATGACGACGTCCGCCGTGGGAACGGCGTCGTCGGTGGCGGTGATTTCGCGGCCTTCGGCGCGGACGCGTTCCTGCCCGGCGGGGGAGTTCTCGCTGTAGAAGACGTTGTGGCTGGACTTCTGGAGGTTCCGGGAAACGCGCATCCCCATCTTGCCACCGGCTCCGACAACGGCGACCGTCAATTGTTCTGCTGACATTTCATTTGCTCCTTAGGAAATCGAGGCTTTGTTGGGTCCACTGGTTTTCGAGGCGGATCGTTTCCGCTTCGGAGTCCTGCCACGGCAGCCAGTGTTCGACGATCTGGTTGATGTTTCTTTCTTTGGGCCGGATCTTCTTGACCATGTAGTCGTAGTCCAGAAGACCCTCGCCCAGGGGTGCGCCCGAGTACGTGAAGCCGACCCATCCCTGCTTGCGACTGAACGCAAAGTCTTTGATGTGCATATTCAGGACGTAAGGCTCGACGGCGTCAATCACCTCGCGCGGCATCTCCAGTGCCGCTACGGTATTGGCGGGGTCGCTGCAAATGCCGAGATACGGGCTGTTGACGCGGCGGACGACGCCCAGGATCCGTTCCGTGGGGACCTGTTCATAGGTCTCGATCGCGATGCGCACCCCGGCTGCCTCAAATTCGGGCAGGACCTCTTCGAAGGTTTCTACGACCTCGTCAGCGCCCGGCGTATGGCCGGGAACATTGAACATGGTCCGCAGCAGGTCTGAGCCCAGGATGCCTGCGATGTGCAGGAACTTCCGCAGGTGCTCCGGGCGGATCCCCTTGGTCCCGACTTCCAGCGTGATCCCCAGCTCGTCTGCTGTGCGGCGGACGGCGGCGAGGTCGCCGTCGTTCATGTCTTCCAGAGGTGCGTAATCGCAGATCTGGAAGAGGTCCACGCCGAGGTTTGCGGCCTTCTTCAGCGCGTCATGGATACTCAGGGGTTCGCTGACCTGGTCTGAGAGCTGCCAGAAGAACGCGTAGCTGCTCAAGCCAATCCTGCTCTGGCCGATCCTGCTCATGCCGCCACCTTCTTTTCCGTAGCAAGGCGTGCCGCTGTCTCGTCCAGGATGGTCTTGAGCGCTTGAGGATCGTGGGCAAAGCGGCCCAGGAACAAGCCCGCGACGGCGGTGTCCAGTTCGGTGATCAGGCCCGGTCCGGCGCTGCCGCCGTAGATGACCCGGCTGTCTTCCTGGCCCGGCAGTGAACGCAGGTGCTCGTCCAAACCACGGACCACTGCGCTGATGTAGCCGGGCGTGGCAGGTTGCGGTGCGCCGATGGCCCATTGCGGCTCGTAGGCCACGATGGTCCTGGTGGTGCGGCCGAGCGTTGCGGCGCGGTTGAGGGCTGCGTCGATCTCCGCGGTGCACTGGGCGATGGCTTCCTCCGGCGATCCTGCATTCAGTTCGCCAACACAGAGCACAGGGGTCAGGCCGTTGCGGTAGGCCGCGGCGGTTTTGAGGCCGATGACCCGATCGTCTTCGCCGAAGATCCGCCGACGTTCGGCATGACCAACCTCGACGTACCGGCCGCCGAGTTCGGAAACGGTCTTGCCGCCGACTTCGCCGGTATAGGCGCCTTCGTCTTCCCAGAAGATGTCCTGCGCGCCGGTGCCAACTCCGGCCGCGCCCAGGATCCGGGCGCCCTCAGGTAACGCCGGCAGGCTCGGCAACACGAACAACTCAATGTCGCCGCTGACCACCGCCGCGTGCTTGAACGCGATAGTGGCAACGTCCCGGCAGTAGTCGATGGAGCGCTGGTAGCCGAAGTACATCTTCAGGCTCACGCCGATCACTGCCCTCGGACGGTCGGAAGAGGGCTTAGCAGGAAGTGACACCTTCATAGTCCTTAATCAGGGTGACTTTCTCGGCCGAGGCGGAAGCTTCGTCAAAGGTGTAGGTGAGCCATTCCTTGGCCAGGCGGCGGGCCAGTTCCAGCCCGACCACGCGCTGGCCGAAGGTCAGGACCTGGGCGTTGTTGGACAGCACCGAGCGCTCCACGGAGAAGGAATCGTGGGCGGTGACCGCCCGGATGCCGGGCACCTTGTTCGCAGCGATCGCGACGCCGAGGCCGGTGCCGCAAACCAACAGTGCCCGGTCCGCGTTGCCGGCGGCGATCAGTTCAGCCGCAGCGATAGCCACCGACGGATAGGGAGTGTGGCTTGCAGCGTCCACTCCGACGTCGGTGACGGACTCCACCAGTTCATTGGCCTCAAGGTCGGCCTTCAGGGCTTCCTTGTACTCGAATCCGGCGTCGTCCGATCCGATGACCAGGCGCAGTTTGGCGCTCATGCGTTCTCCTTAACTGGGGTGTTCTCTACGGTTTTGGTGTCCGCGAAGGTGTTCTGGATGGCCCGGACGATCAGCGCCAGGGAAACGGCTCCGGCGTCGGGTGTTCCGAGGCTCTTTTCTGCGTGCGGGCGGGCGCGGCCCATCAGAGGCAGCAGTTGCGCGGTGGCCTCGGCTGCTTGCTGGGCTGTGGCTGCGGCGGTTCCCCATGCCTCTGGGAGGGAGCTTCCGCCCTCGACGCCGGCAGACAGTGAGTCGCGGAACGGTACCAGGACGTCAACCATGGTTTTGTCGCCCACTTTGGCTTTGCCGAAGTTCATGATCGCGGCGGCGGCATCGGTCACACCGGTGGCGACAGCACCGGCGTCGGGCGCGTTGACGTCACCCAAGGCATCCCCGACGGAACGCAGGGCCATGCCCCAGAGGGCTCCGGACGTACCGCCGGCCTTGTCGGCCCAGGCATCACCGGCCAGGTTCAGAACCGTTCCGGCACCGGCACCGCGTTCGACGGCGTCTGCCGCGGCCTCGACGGCGGCGCGGACTCCGCGTTCCATGCCGATGCCGTGATCGCCGTCGCCTGCGATCGCATCGATCCTTCCCAGTTCGTCCACGTTCGCATCGACTGCAGCCTTCGCGGCGCCAAGTGCCGCAAGGACGCGGGCTGCCGCAACACGAGACTCCTCGGAGGCAACTGGGATGGAGCGCTCCGCCACATCGTTACCCGCGGCGAGTTGCTCGGCGTCGAGCGCTTGGGCACTCACTGCACCACGGCGGAAGGCCGGGGCGTCAGCAGGAGCGAGCCAGAGTTCCTCCAGCTCGGAATCCAGCCAGAAGAGCGTCAGGGAGGTTCCGGCCATGTCGAAACTCGTAACGAGTTCGCCAACCTGCGGGTCCACTGCTTCGATGCCTGCTTCGGCGAGTAGTTGGGCCACGCGACGGTAGACCACGAAGAGTTCCTCGTATTTAACGCTGCCGAGTCCGTTGAGGATCGGCACCACGCGTGCGCCCTGCACGATGAGCCCGTCGGGGACCTCGGTGAGGAGGTCCTTGACCAGCAGCTCGGCGAGTTCATCCGCCGTCGGGATGTCTGTTTCGGCAATGCCCGGCTCGCCGTGGATGCCCATACCCACTGCCATGCGTCCTTCCGGGACGGTGAAGAGCGGGTGATCCGCGCCAGGCAACGTGCAGCCCGTGAAGGCGACGCCGAACGAGCGCGTGCGGTCATTGGCGCGCTCGGCGATCTCCATGACGCGGTCCATGTCGTAGCCAGCCTCGGCTGCGGCCGCGGCCACTTTGAAAACGGTGAGATCGCCGGCGATGCCGCGGCGCTTGTGCCGTTCCGCCAATGGGGCGGAAGAGATGTCGTCGGTGACCGCGATGCTGCGGCAATCAATGCCTTCGGCGCGGAGTTTGTCCTGTGCCTGGGTGAAGTGGAGGACATCGCCGGCATAGTTGCCGTAGCCCAGGAGCACGCCGCCGCCGTTGTCCGCGGCCTTGGCCACGTTGTAGACCTGCTGCGAAGACGGTGAAGCGAAAAGGTTTCCCATCGCGGCGCCGTGTGCCAGGCCTTGGCCAACCAGACCTGCGAACGCCGGGTAGTGGCCGGATCCGCCCCCGATGACCAACGCGACGGTGCCGGGAGTGCTGCGGGTGCTGCGGGCGATGCCGCCGGAGACGCGCCGTACCCAACGGCCGTGCGAGGCGACGAATCCTTCGATCATCTCGTCAGCGAAGGCTGCGGGTTCATTGAACAAGCGGGTCATGCGGGGGCTCCTGGAGCTTTGGATGGAAGGGGGAGGGTTACGGCTCGGCGTGGTGTCCGGCGCCTTGGGGATCCAGGGCCTCGGCGGGGATGCCTTCAGAGGCCTTACGCTGCCGGCTGAGGGTGACCATGAGAATCGAGGAGAGCAACATGAAGCCGCCGACGACGAACATGGGAACCGTGTAGCCCCCTGTCAGGTCCTTGAGCCAGCCCGTGATGTAGCCGGCGCTGAAGCCTGCCAGGTTGCCCACGGTGTTGATGAGTGCGATGCCCGCTGCAGCTGCTGCACCGGTGAGGAACTGTGTTGGCACGGTCCAGAAGTTGGGCAGCGCTGCAAAGATCGACATGGCGGTGATCGTGATGACGGCGATGGTTGCAGCCGGGGACCCAGCGAACAGTGCCAGCGGGATGCTGACGCCGCCAATGAGGGCAGGGAGTGCGATGTGCCAGGTCCGCACGCCGCGCTTGGTGGCGTCCTTGGACCAGAAGTACAGCGCGAAAGCAGCCGGCAGGTAGGGGATGGCCGTGATCAGGCCCTTTTGGAAGACATCGAACTTGGTGCCGTAGAGGCCTTCGAAGCCGGCGATAATGGTCGGCAGGAAGAAGCCCAGGGCGTAGAGGCCGTAGATGAAACCGAAGTAGATCAGGGAAAGCATCCAGACCCGACCGTTGCCGAACACGGTGCGGACGCTCACGTGCTTGTTGCTGGCCGTGGTTTCCTTCTTTTCCTTTTCAAGGGCGCCGGTCAGCCAGGTCTTTTCCTCGGACGTCAGCCACTTGGCCTTGGCCGGGGAGTCTGCCAGGTAGAACCAGGCGATGATGCCGATGAGGATCGCGGGGATGGCGACGCCGAAGAACATAAAGCGCCAGCCCTCAAGGCCGAAGAACACGCCGTGCTGCTGGATCAAGGCGCCTGCAAGCGGCGCGCCGATCACAGTGGTGAGGGGCTGGGCCAAGTAGAAGAGGGCAAGGATCTTGCTGCGGTGCTTCGAGGGAACCCAGAGGCTCAGGAAGAGGATGGCGCCCGGGAAGAATCCGGCTTCTGCCACGCCCAGGATGAAGCGCAGGATATAAAGCTGGTCCACGTTTCCTACCCAGGTGAAGAGGAGGGAAACGATGCCCCAGCTGACCATGATGCGGGCAAGCCAGCGGCGGGCGCCGAACTTGTGAAGGGCCAGGTTACTGGGGACTTCAAGAAGGATGTAACCGATAAAGAAGACGCCGGAGGCGAAGCCGAATTGGGCCGCTGAGAGAGCCAGATCGTTGTTCATGCCGTTGGGGCCGGCGAACGAGATGGCCGTGCGGTCCAGGTAGTTGATGAAGAACATCAGGGCGACGAACGGCACCAGCCGGATAGCCACCTTCTTGATTGCGGATTTTTCGACCACCGATTGTGTGGTGTCCACATTGACTCCTAGATGTTGGTATCCCTGCGGATCCTGCTTTGGATGCGCCGGGCTGACTCGTGTCCTTGCCGGGTATGGACCGGCGATGGCGAAGCTTGTGATTTAAACCATAAGAGCCAATTCCAAATTGGTCAACCGGTTGACGAGTTAAACTTTTTGAAGCCATTTCACTCCGGGATCAATTGGTCATCCGGTTGCTACGCTGTGAAGGTGTCAGCGAACTCCGCCGCAGCAGCGGCCCATATGACGGCAGCCCTTGCCCCCATGGAGCAAGGCTCCGTTGTCTCCGAAGTAGCTGAGCGGCTGCTCGCCTACTTCACCAGCGGCGACATCGCGCCCGGTACGCGACTACCCGCCGAGCGCCAACTAGCTGCCTCCCTCGGTGTCGGTCGTTCAGCTGTTCGCGAGGCACTGGCCGCGCTGGAGATCCTAGGGATCGTGATCGTCCGTCCGGGGTCGGGAACGTACCTGCGCGACGGCGTCTCCGAACTCTTGCCTCGTACGCTCAGCTGGGGGCTCATGCTTGGCGAGCCAAGGACCCGCGAGCTGGTCGAATTGCGCAGCGGGCTGGAGGTTCAGGCTGTGGAACTAGCGGCCCTCCGAGTCACGGATGAGGCCTTGGGCCGTATGCGCGCCAACCTCGACGCCATGGAAAAGAACCTGGACAACCTCGCAGCTTTCGTTGAGGCCGACGCCTTGTTCCACCGCGAGATCGCCCAGGCCTCCGGGAACACGGTCCTCGAAGAGCTCCTGCAGAGCATCCGCTCGCTACTGCGGATCTGGGTCGACCGGGCGCTGACCGATGAAGGCCATGCTGAAGCAGCGCTGCGTGAGCACACCGCAATTTACGAAGCCCTCGTGGCCAGGGACGCTTCAGCGGTTTCCCTGTCCATGCGCTCGCACATGACGACGGCATCGCGTCGGCTTCTGGACGGGTTCGACGCAGCCCAGTAAGCTCTTTCGACCCCGCGAGATGGCACTTAAGCCCAATGTTTGGGCCAAACATTGTGCTTAAGTGCCATCTCGGCGGAGGGGTACCGGTGCTGGTGCGGCAGACCTGACCCCATCAGACGTGGTGGCGGGATTCGAACCCGCGTGCGCTGCTTTGCAGGCAGCTCCCTGGCCTCTCGGGTACACCACGTGCAAACGACACTAGGCGCCCGAACCCGAGCCGATCAAAGTTCATTGCCCCGGCTTTCGCAGGGCTACGTTGGCTTTCGGGGGACTACGTTGCTTTTCCCAGGATTACCGAAAAGCTACGGAACGTTGCCCTTGGTGACGTCCCCGCCGGGCCAGCCTGGAAACTCCCGCGGCCACCAGCAGAGTGAGAATGGCGGCAGCTGCGTGGGTGTAAAGCATCAGGTCGGCAGCATGCACTTCGCCTGAACCCGGCTGACTGTCCGCAGGAACGGCCACAGGCTGCTGGGGCTGCCCGTGCAGATGGTCAAGGAATCCGACGCCGGAAAATGAGCCCCCTAAAGCTTCGAAGCCGAAGAACAGCAGTTGCTGGGCCACGCCGGAGAGCAGCAACAACAGGATGGGCCCATGGATCCAGCGGGAAATCAGTTGTGCGGCCAAGGCAGAGAGGGCAACGAACGCCAGCAGGACGGGCATCGCAGGGGCACCGCCACCGGAAATGACGTGTGCGGCAAGACCGAGCGCGACAGCAACCGGCCCGGCCACCCAAGCCCACTTGTCCTGCAGAGGAGTTGCGCGCATCGCTGTCCTTCCCTTCCCCACAGGTTAAACCCAACAGGTTAAAGCAGGACAGGGACTGGGAACAGGCCCTACGCCAACAGCGTGTTTACAAGCCGTGCTGCCACTTTCGCGGTTCGTCCATCGATATCGAACTCCGGGTTCAATTCGGCAACGTCCAAGTGCAACAGGGTGCCGCTTGCGGCTACTTGGCGGCATATAGCACTAATCACGGGCAGCGGCACCCCGTACGCGGCAGGGGCACTGACTCCCGGCGCCACCGAAGCGGGCAGTACGTCCAGGTCGATCGTCAGGTACAGCACATCGATTCCAGCCACGAAGTCGGCTACGAACGTCTCGACACGCTCTACGGAACAGTCCTCGTCCAGCAAGTACTTCACGCCCAGGCGGTCAGCGGTGTCAAAGAGCGTACGGGTATTGTTGGGCTCCGAAATTCCGACGACGGCGTACCGCAATTCGCGTCCGGCGGCGGTTTCTTCCTGGGCCATCTGGAGGAATGGTGTGCCGGAGCTCGGGGTGGGCTCATCACGCAGGTCAAAGTGGGCATCCAGGTTCAAGACACCCAAGCGCTTTCCGCTTTGCACCGCGTTGGATCCGGCCACGCCCAGGTAGCTGGCAAACGCCGTCTCGTGGCCGCCGCCCAGCACCACGGTGAGGTTTCCGGCGTCGAGCAGTTCCGAGATGGCGCGTCCGGCGCGCTGTTGTCCTTCTTCCAGTGAGTCGCCCTCCACAACCACGTCGCCGGCGTCGAACACGTCACGGTCCAGGTGGAACGCCAGCGGGGCCAGTGCCGAACGAATGGCAGCCGGAGCCGCTGCGGAACCGGTGCGGCCCTTGTTGCGCCGCACCCCGGCGTCGCTGCAGAAACCCAGCACGACGGCGGGACGAGAGGCACCAGGAGTGGCAGGGGAAGTAAGGGGTGCTACGGCCTGCCACCAGCGGCGATGTTCGTCGCCGTCGCCGTCAAAGCGGCCGGTCCATGGCGTGGGAAGGACGTCTACGGAGGGGTTGGTGCTGGTGTTTGGGGCCATGCCTTAAGCACACCCCACCTGCGTGCCAAAAAACAGCTTTAGCGTGCCCCAGTGTCTGAAATGCCGGACAACGCTACTTGACGCCCAACAACTCCTCCACAGTTCCGATGCCGAAGAACAGCAGGAAGGCGGCTGCCACTGCCCACATCAAGGGGTGGACTTCACGTGCACGGCCCTGGAAAGCGCGGATCAGGACGTACGAGATGAAGCCCGCGCCGAGGCCGTTGGCAATGGAGTACGTGAAGGGCATGAGGGCGATGGTCAGGAACGCGGGAATACCAACGCCCCAGTCCTGCCAGTCGATCTTGCCAACCTGGGACACCATCATGAAGCCCACAACCACCAGCGCAGGTGCAACGGCTTCGAACGGGACCAGGTTGATGAGCGGCGTGAAGAACATGGCCACCAGGAAGAGCAGGCCCGTGACAATGGAGGCGAGACCGGTGCGGGCACCTTCGCCAATGCCCGCGCCCGACTCAACGAAGATCTGGTTGGACGACACGGACGCGCCGCCACCAACGATTGCGCCCAGGGCATCAACCTGCAGGACGCGGTCCACGTTGGGAATGTTGCCGTGCTCGTCCACGGTTCCGGCCTCGTTGGCCAGGCCCACCATGGTGCCCATGGCGTCGAAGAAGATGCTGAGGAGGATCACGAACGCCAGCAGCGCAGCAGCCACGAATCCGAGGTGTTCAAAGGCCCCAAAGGGGTTGGCTTTGCCGATCAGGGAGAGGTCCGGAGCGCCCCATTCGGAAAGTGTGGGGGCCACCAGGGACCAGCCGCGCGGGTTGACGTTTTTCCCGTCGAAGCTGGGACCAATGTGGAGCGTGAATTCCAGGATGGCGGCCAGGGCGGTGGACACTACGATGCCGATCAGGATTGCGCCGCGGATCTTGCGCACTACCAACGCGATGGTCAGGATCAGGCCGACGGCGAACACCAACGTCGGCCAACCCATCAACTTGCCCTCCACACCCAGGCCGAGCGGGACAGTAGTGCCTGCGGCATCCGGAATTCGCCGGACAAAGCCGGCGTTCACAAGGCCGATCAAGGCGATGAAGAGGCCAATGCCCACTACGATTGCCGTCTTAAGGGCTTCCGGGACGGCCCTGAAAACGGCCGTGCGGAATCCGGTGAGTACCAGGATGAGCATGGTGACACCCGAAAGCACCACAAGCCCCATCATGTCCGGCCACGTCAGGCCCGGGTGGGAGGCAACGGTCACGGCCACGAACGCGTTCACTCCCAGCCCGGTTGCCACCGCGAAGGGGTGCTTGGCCCAGGCGCCCATGAGGATGGTCAGGATGCCCGCCACGAATGCAGTGGTTGCCGCTACGGCCGTGAAGCCAAGAGATGCTCCGCTCGAGTCTGCCCCGGAGAGGATCAGCGGATTCAGCACCACGATGTAGCTCATGGCGAAGAAGGTCGCGAAGCCGCCACGTATTTCCCGCGAGTATGTGGACTGGCGCTCGGAGATCTTGAAGTAACGGTCGATTGCAGAACCTTGTTTCAGCATGAAGGTCTCCGGGGATCGGGGGAGTTTGCTCTCAAATCCTATGCCCGCCGATGCGGGGTGTCGGGACGATTCGCCTAGTCTGTAAGGAAGCCAACACTAGGAGAAACCGCCCCATGCGTACCATCCGCCCGCTTCTGGCCGCCGTCGTAGCCGCTCTCGCTTTCGCTTCCGCGTTGCTGCTGGGCGCCGCTCCGGCCTCCGCACACGACGTCGCCGAATCAACAACTCCGGCCAACGGTGCGCGGGTAGCTGAAGTGCCGGCGTCGGTGTCGATCACGTTTAACAACCGGCCACTGGCCATCGGTTCGGGCGTAACTGTCACCGCTGGGGGCGAAAACTGGGCAGATGGCGCAGTGGAGATCATCGACAACATGGCTGTCCAGAAGCTGCGTCCGGGCGCTCCGGCTGGCGAATACACGGTGGTGTGGCGCGTGGTCAGTTCAGACTCCCACCCGATTGAGGGAACTTTCAAGTTCACTGTTTCCGGAACCAGCACGACGACGGCGAGCGGCTCAGCAGGCGCCTCCCCATCGGCTTCGGCAGCCGTTCCGACGGCGGGGACGGCAGCGCCCGGTACCGAAAATAGTGAGCCTGCTCCGGCAGCTTCCCAACCCTTCCCCTGGAGCATTGTTGGCCTCGCCGTCGTGGCAATCGGTCTCGTGATCTTCCTCGCTGTTACAGCCCGGAAGAAGCTGGCGGCTCCGAACGAGCCGGATGACGAAAATTCCGCGGAATAACGGGGTTTTCTACATACTAGCGAAGATCTCGAAACGGTCACTGCGACACGCCAAAAACGAACTGCTCGTTACGTAAATGTGACTTTGAAGTGATCTTCCCGTACGGTTGTACTTGTGCCTGTTCCACGTAACGGGCATTTCCGGGCTGATTGCCTAGCTCTGCCGCAGTCCGGAATCCGTTCGCAGACAAACCTACGGCAGAGACGGGGAACCCATTTTGGCCCGCTTTCAGAGCGCGCCTTGGGGTGAAGTCACGAAGCTTCCGCTGCACAGCGGGGGATAGTGGCCGGGTGACTCCCATCCGAATCCGACAGCTAACCTCGCAGGCATCGGGAGAGGCTCTTTCATGTCTTCACGCATTCTTCGCGGCCGTCGTAAGGCGGACAGCGTACGTCCTAATCCGTTCATCTCCATCTCCAAGGCTGTTGCCAGCAACGCATCTGGCGCGGGTCGCCAAGCCGCTGTTATTGCAGCAGCTTCGGGCCTCGTCCTGACAGGCTCCATTGCTGCCCACGCAGCAGAGACCCCTGTTCAGCGCGATTCCAGCCCTGCTACGGTCGCCGAGACCGTCAATGAGGGTCCCACCAAGGTTGTTACGGCCGCCTCCACGGCCACGATCAACTTCGAGCGCCCTGCGGTTGCTTCCGTTGCGGCTCCCGTTATTGAAAAGCCGGCACCCGTTGCTCCGGCTCCGGTGGCCAAGCAGGCCCCAGCAGCGGCCACTGTGAAGGCCGCCGCAACTACTACGGCTACCGCTCCGGTGGCAGCCGCGCCTGCTGCTGCAGCTCCGGCTGTTGGTGGCGTCAACGCTGCAATGGTCGCCTCGGCTTACGCCCAGATCGGCATCATGCAGGATTGCACCGCCATGGTGGAACGGGCCCTCGGCTCCGCAGGCATCCCGGTTGGCGACCTCGCACCCATGCAGTTCCTGAACTACGGCAAGGTTGTCAGCGACCCCCAGCCCGGTGACATGATCGTCCAGTCCGGCCACGTAGCCATCTACATCGGCAACGGCCAGGCCATCAGCGGTGGCATCAACGGCAACCAGACGGGCATCCACCCGATCAGCTGGCTCACCGCAACCGGCCCCATCACGTACGTACGCGCTGGCGCCTAAGCTTCACGCTCCAACTCAAAAGGCCGGTGCCTTCGAGGACTAACGTCTTCGGAGGCACCGGCCTTCTGAGTTAACTTTTGTTCGTTTCTAAGCCAGGGCGATGCCCGGCGAAGCTGGTAGGGCCACCTTGGATGAGATTGCTTGCCCTACTGCCTTGGCTTGCCGGAGTACTTCCTTGGGCGTGGGTGTAATGAGTTCCCCCACGCCTACCAAGTGCATTCCCACGGCACGCATGGCTGCCACGAGGTTCTGGCCTATGGCGATTCCCAAGTCCGTAAGCATTCGGCGCAGTTGGCTCTGGGCGCAGCGCGTCACCACGATGTGGTCGGCCAGAAGAACTCCAGTGGCTGTATGCACGGCCCATTGCCGTGGGGTGGATTCAAGCGGGCCGTAAACGCTCAGCCCAGCCCTCTGGCTGGCCGTGTTCAGGCTTGCTGCGAGTCCGTATCCAAGCTGCTGGGACGAGTCGCCGCCCAGGAAGTCCAGACGAACAGCGCGTGTGGTGGTGCGGACATCCAGGTGATGGCTTGCGGCGTAGTTGCGCAAGTGGCGCAGGATCTCGTTGCGTTCCTGCATTGCCGCGGGGTCCGCTGCGTCGCAGCGCTGGAGCATTCCCGTATGGACCGATGGTCCGGTGGTGGACAAAGTACCAAAGCCATCCAGCACGATGGAACCTACGCCATAGCGGCTGAGCTCGCTGGCAACAGCCAAGCCGGACAGGCCGGTGCCGATCACCACGGTGGTAGTCCGTTCCGTGACGGAATCAGGAGTGAGTGACACTGCTTGGGTTCCTCCTTGACGTGTGTGCCTTTCGGCAGCGCGTGGGATCGCGTCCGTGTTCCCCAAGCGGCCGCAAATAAATGGCCGGGTTGTGTCCTGGGACACTTTTGCCGGCCATTCGGTGACTCGAACACTACCGAACTTTTTCTGCCATGGATAGCCTCGGCGGCAGCGTGTTTTGGATGTTCATCCGCAGCGCAACCTGGAGGGCGGTGAGCGTGCCGAAAACCGAGCCCGGACCGTTATCCACATAGCCCATAGTCGCCTTGATTCGGCATTGCCAACCGAGAATAGTGGGCATTGGAAGGAGAACCCCGCGGGTTTCTTCGGCCTCGGCTATTGGTTGCACGCCAGCAAGGGGACACCGGTACGGAGAACCTCTGGCAGAATGGCCGGAACATCAAGCAGTAGGTGGAGAGGCGGGCCCCAATGGACCAGCACGGCAGACACGTTGAAGAACCACGGGACGACGAGGAGCAGGCAGTGGCGCCTGGTGGAATCGTCGTCGGAGTGGACGGATCCGAGCATGGTCAATGCGCCCTTGTGTGGGCCGCGCGTGAGGCGGAACGGCGCCAACTTCCCCTGCATATAGTCACGGCTTATTCGGTGCCCATCTTCGCGGCATCCGGCCTCGACGGCGGGTACGCCACTGTGGACGATTCCGTGATCCGCGAGGGCGCGGAAGCAATCGTCAAGCAGGCCATGGATAAGGTCTCGAAGTACAACCTCGACGTCGATGCTTCGGTGGAGAATGGCGATGCCGCAGGGGTCCTCCTGGACTTGTCCGCAAACGCCGCGCTCCTGGTGTTCGGCAGCCGTGGCCGTGGCGGCTTCGTTGGGCGTCTCCTGGGCTCGGTCAGCAGCGCCTTGCCGGCTCACGCAAAATGCCCCACCGTAACGGTCCCGCTCTACTGTGCGGACCGTTTGGGCGAGAACACCGAGGACAAGCACATTAAGGCTGAGCACGCCAAGGCCGGGCCGCGCACGGTGGAAAACGTCGTCGCCGTTGGTGTGGACGGTTCAGAGCAGGCGCGCGTCGCTGTCCTTGAGGCAGCCGAACAAGCCCAGCGGATGGGCGCCAAGCTCCGCGTCATTTGTGCGGTGCCGCAATACAGCGGCTCCTTGGCCTGGGTGCCCGCACCTTTGGACCGCGATGCCCTGTTCGCGGACATCAAAGTCCAGCTGGATGCAGGCGTGGCTTGGCTCCGCAGCCATTTCCCGCAGTTGACTGTGGAAACCGACCTGAGGGACGGCTCACCCGTTGACGTCCTGGTTGAGGCCAGCCGGGGCGTGGAGCTGGTTGTCCTGGGTACACGGGGCCGTGGTGGTTTCGCAGGCATGCTCCTTGGTTCCACTTCCGACGGCGTCCTGCATCACGCCAAGGGACCGGTCCTCGTGGTTCCGGACCGGGAGGACCCGCGGCTGGCAAACCGGCCCAAATTCGGACCCATGCTCGGTGCGGCTTAGGCCGCTGGCGCGCACCGTCCATGGATAACCGGGAGCCTGGGAAGCATCGGCAGAAAAACAATGCGGGCGCGGATGTAAGTGGCCCGGTCTTCATTCGGGATATTGCGGACATCCGGGCGGACATGCTCCCCGAGGTAGGTGGCAAGGCCGCCAACCTCGGCGAGTTGAGTGCCGCCCGCCTGCCGGTGCCGCCAGGCTTTTGCCTGACAACGTCCGCCTACCGGTACGCCCTTTCAGCGATTGGCATGGAGGACATCTTTGCGCTTCTGCAGGACGCCGAAGCGTCTGACCTTGACGAGCTGAACAGGCTGGCCGCCCGGGCCAGGTCCTTGGTGCTCGACGCCGGAGTTCCCACCGACGTCGCTGAGGCAGTGCGGGCGGCGTATCGGAAGTTGGGAGACGCTACACCCGTGGCAGTGAGGTCCTCAGCCACGGCCGAGGACCTGCCCTTCGCCAGTTTTGCCGGACAGCAGGACACTTTCCTGAACGTCGTGGGAGCAGACGCAGTCCTGGATGCCGTAAGCCGCTGTTGGGCATCGCTCTGGACGGACCGGGCCGTGAGCTATCGGACAATCAATGGGATAGATCATTCCACAGTGACGCTGGCGGTCGTTGTCCAGGAAATGGTGGATTCCGCGACGGCCGGGGTGATGTTCACGGCCAACCCTGTCACGGGGCGGCGCCGTGAAGCTGTGATCGATGCCAGCCCCGGTCTGGGCGAAGCCGTGGTGTCAGGCGCCGTTAATCCCGATCAGTACGTAGTTGATATGCAGAGCAACTCCATCCTGAAACGGACCCTCGGCGACAGACAGGTAGAGATCCGATCGCTGGCTGGCGGTGGCACTGAACGAATTGAGCGAGCGGGTGGTGCTGAAGCACTCGAAAACCACTCCGTGCAGCCGTGCCTCAGCGATGACCAGATCCGGGCGCTGGCCGATTTGGGCAGGCGCGTCGAGGCCCACTATGGAGCCCCGCAGGATACAGAATGGGCGATCGATTCGTCCGGAAAACTGTGGCTCACACAGGCAAGACCCATTACTACCCTCTATCCGTTGACCTCGCGAGTGCTGGCGACTCCCGGTGAGCACGCATTCCTGAACTTCAGCCTCGCCCAAGGCCTCACCAGGCCTCTGACGCCCATGGGTCTGGCGGGTATCCGCCTGATAGCCTCCAGCGTTGCCCGCAGGGCTGCCTTCGATGTCCCAGATCCACGCTCAGGACCATCGCCTTACTATGAGGCCGGGCAGAGGATCTTCTTCGACTTCACATCCGTGCTTCGCAGCAGGGTGGGCCGGGTCATTGTGCCGCGCATCTTTGACATCATGGAGGCCCGTTCTGCGGCGGTGATTCGTGGCCTTTTCGATGACCCTCGGTTCTCCGTCACCATTAAAACTCCTATAAGACTCATCAGGCACGTTGCGCCCGTTGCGGCTAAATACCGTGTTCCAGAGTCGGCCATCCGGGCTCTTTTCCGTCCCGATGCCGCAATGAAGCGCCAAGAGCAGCTGGAGGCAGAACTCCATCAGGCCCTTCAAGTGCCGGAGGGCATCACCGCCCATCAGCGAATCGCCCACGTACAGAGAATCCTGGGGGAGGAAGTATTCGCAACGGTTCCCCAAGTCCTGCCCCTTCCCGTTCTGGGCTTTGCGATGCTGGGACTCGTCCGGAAAATGCTGGGCGAGCAAGCGCCCTTGGACCAGCTGCAAGCAGTGATTCGTGGGCTGCCCAACAATGTCACTACGGAGATGGACCTTGCACTGTGGCAGCTTGCAAAGGAAATCAGGGATGACCCGGAGGCCCTGGCCTTCCTGAGTTATCCCACACTTGAGGAACTCGTTCGGCAGTTCAAGGACAAGAAACTTCCAGCAGTTGCCCAAGCCGGGCTTGAAGCTTTCCTGCGCACCTATGGGCATAGAGCAGTGGCAGAGATCGACCTCGGCATGCCCCGATGGTCGGACGACCCCACCCACATACTCGGCGTCGTGGTCAACTATCTGCGGCTCGAGCACACTGCGGACGCACCCGACCAGCAGTTTAGAAAAGCTGTTCGGGAGGCAGATGAACAGGTTGCCAGGTTGGTTGCGCGGGCCAGGGCCAAGAGTCCGCTCCACGCCAAGCTGGTGCGAACAGCCTTGGACCGCACACGCCGGTTTGCCGGCATGAGGGAACTCCCCAAATACAACCTCGTCCTCGGCTTGGCTTCGGCACGGGAACAGCTGTTCCTGGTCGGAGCAGAACTGGCAGAGGCAGGGCGGATTGAACGCGCCGAGGATATTTTCTTCCTGGACCTCAACGAAGTAGAGACTGCCCTGGCAGGCAACAAGCTCCACCAACTCGTGGAAGATCGCCGCGCGGACTATGCGCAGGAACTGCGGCGTCGGCACATTCCGCGGGTATTGCTCTCAGACGGAACAGAACCCGAAGCCACCGCTACGGCTGGCGGAACCGCAGGTGCCCCGGGCACTCTTTCCGGCAGTCCGGCGTCGGCAGGCCTCATCACAGCCCCGGCGCGGGTCATCCTGGACCCCGTTGGCGCCCATCTGGAACCAGGGGAGATCCTCGTAGCGCCCTCCACCGACCCCGGCTGGACGCCCCTGTTCCTCACCGCCGGCGGGTTGGTCATGGAAATGGGCGGTCCCAACTCCCATGGCGCCGTGGTGGCCCGCGAATACGGCATACCGGCTGTGGTGGGCGTGCCCGACGCAACTCTGCGGATCAGCTCAGGCCAGATCATCACCGTGGATGGAGCGGCAGGAACGGTTACTACGACCCCAGGTGACGCGCCAAGCTAGGCGTGCTGGTGTGACTCGTGCTCGGAGTGGCTCACGGGCTCCAGCTGGAAGGTGCAGTGCTCGGTGTCGAAATGGCGCCCCAGGCAGGATCCAAGCTGGTCCAGGATGCTGTCTGCCCCGCTGGCGTTAAGGACCTCGTCTTCCACCACAACGTGGGCGGAGAACACGGGCACCCCGGAAGTGATGGTCCAGATGTGGATGTCGTGGGCCTCCACGACGCCGTCCACGGCAAGGATGTGCTCGCGGATCATGTTCACGTCCACACCCTTGGGAGTGGCTTCCAGAAGCACGTCCACAACATCGCGGAGCAGGTGCCATGCGCGGGGGATGATCATGAGGGCGATCAGCACGGAGGCAATGGGGTCAGCGGCAGTGAAGCCCGTCGTCATGATGACGATGGCCGCCACAATAACGGCGATCGAGCCGAGAAGATCGCCAAGGACCTCAAGATAGGCCCCGCGGACGTTGAGGCTCTCCTTTTGGGCCCCCTGAAGGATCATCAGGGAAATGAGGTTGGCTACGGCGCCCAGGATTGCCGCCCACAGCATGACGTCCGTATGGATTTCCGGCGACTCCCCAAAGCGGCGGATGGCCTCGATCATGATCACCACGGCGATGACGATCAGTACGAGGGCGTTGGCCAAGGCCGCCAGGACTTCGGCCCGTTGATATCCGTAGGTCCGTTGATCGCTCGCCGGACGGGTAGCGATCCAGGCCGCCATCAAAGCGATGAATACGCCTGCCGCGTCGGAGAGCATGTGGCCTGCATCGGCCAGCAGCGCCAGCGATCCGGAGACGAGGGCGCCAACGACTTGGATGCCCACCACACCTAAGGTGATGGCCAGGACTGCAATAAGCCGATTGCGATGCTTGCCGGTTGCCGTCACTCCGTGGGAGTGGTTGTGATCATGCCCCATGCTTACAAGGCTAGCCCCACCCGAGCTCATGCAGGCGGTCGTCGTCAATTCCGAAGTGGTGGGCGATCTCGTGAATCACCGTGATGGCCACTTCATCGATGACTTCCTCGCGGGTGGCGCAGATGTCCAGGATGGGTTGGCGGAAAATTGTGATCCGATCCGGCAATGAGCCCGCTTCCCACCACGAGTCACGTTCGGTCAATGGCACGCCCTCGTACAAACCAAGTAATACGGTGTCCGGTTCTTCATCTGGGCGCGGGGTGTAGTCGTCCTCAATGAAGATTGCCACGTTGTCCATGGCACTGGCAGCTTTGGGTGGGATCAGCTGTAAAGCGTCGCTCACAGCTTCTTCGAATTCCTCCGGCGACATTTCGAAGGGGGCGCCCGGCGGAAAACGCAGCGGCGAGGACGGGAGATCGCCGTCGGGAACTATGGGCAGGCCGGGAGGGAGATTCGCGGGCATGATTCGACTTTAGTCCGCCCAGACATCATTGGCGCCGTGCGTGATGGGAGATACTGAAACTCAATCCTCCTTCGACAGACACAGGAACCGCATGACCGGCACCGCTTCCCTCGCCACTGAGCCCCTCGACGTCGTCGTTGTGGGTGAGGCATTGATCGACATCGTCCAGTCGTCGGACGGACAGAAGGAGTATCCGGGCGGATCGCCGGCCAACGTCGCTTACGGCTTGGGCCTGTTGGACGTGAAAACGGGCCTACTGACTGCCATTGGCAGGGACGAGCGGGGCGATGCCATCGCCGCGCATCTGCAGCGCGCAGGTGTGGTCCTGCTGCCCGGATCCATGTCAGCAGGCAAGACCGCGACGGCGACCGCTCGGATAACTGCCGACGGTTCGGCCGATTACACCTTTGACATTGACTGGGCGCTGGCTCCCCTTGCCCTGCCCTATGCGCCGAGGATCCTGCACACCGGCTCCATCGCGACCTTCCTGGAGCCCGGCGCAAGCGTTGTCAGGAGCTTACTGGAGCAGGCGCAGGGCGGATGCATGGTTACCTACGACCCCAATATCCGCCCCGACCTCCTCGGAAGTCACAGTGAGGCAGTCTCATTGTTCGAAGAGATAGTGCCGCTGACCGACGTCGTGAAAATGAGCGGCTCCGACGCCCGCTGGCTGTACCCCGATAAGTCGTTGGAGGAAACTGCGAATCACCTCCTGGCTATGGGCACAGGCCTTGCTGTGGTGACTCAAGGGGTCAAGGGGGCGCTCATGGCAACCCGGGACATTCACATCAATGTCCCGGCCGTCCCCGCTAGCGTGGCAGACACCATCGGCGCCGGTGATTCCTTTACCGCAGCACTCATTATGGGGCTGCTGTTGCGGGGCAGCGATGGCTTGGCGCCCACAGTGCTGGAACGGATCGGAACCATCGCCTCCATGGCGGCTTCCATCGCTGTTGGCCGCCCCGGCGCCAACCCTCCCACGCACCGTGAACTTCTGGTGGGTATGGCCCGCTAGCTCACTTTGCTGTACGCCGGGCAACCCTTGACGCCCGCACGGTCCTTGTCGCCCCAACAGCCCTAGGCATACGTCTGGTCAGGGCCACGCCGATCAAGCACACCACGCCGCCGATCAGTCCCCAGATGGTTGGGACTTCCTGAAGTACTGCCCAGGAGATGAGGATGGTGGTGCCGGGGACCAAGTACGTGGTAGCGGCCAGTTTCCCGGCCGAGATCAAGGACAGTGCGTACGCCCACGTTGTGAAGGCGATGGCTGTGGGGAAGATGCCCAGATAGACCAAGCCGAGTGTGGCCGGCAGCGGCGCTGACTGGACTTCAGCAATCAATTGTCCTGTCCATGGGAGGCAGCAGACAGCGCCCACCATGATGCCGAACCACGTGGCTTGCCCTGCCGTAAACTTCCGCAGGACCGGCTTCTGGAGGATCGCGCTGACAGAGGCGAGCACGGCGGCAAGCAAGCACAACAACACCCCGGCGACATCCGCCGTCGAACGCTGTCCGGAACCCAAGGCGATCATCGCGACGCCACCGAACGCAACGGCACTGCCAATCAGAAGCCACCGCGGGAAGCCTTCCTTGAGGACCACTCCGGCGAGAACTGCGATGAGGATCGGCGAGACGTTGATCAGCATGGCGCTGGTACCGGCGTCGAGCATGTGCTCCGCAGCGTTCAACGCCACGTTGTAACCGCCGAACCACATCACCCCGTACGCCACAATGGGCAACCATTCCTTGCCACGCGGCCAGACTTTCAGCGTAGGCAGAACAACGATTCCAAGAACGACGGCGGCAACCGCCAACCGTCCGAGCGTCAAGGAACCCGGGGAGAAGCTCGGGCCCACAGCGCGGATGCCGACGAATGCTGAAGCCCATAGGACTACGGTGACGACAACGGCGGCGATGCCAAGTTTGCTGATGGGAGCTGCGGGCGCGGGGGTGTTGCGCGGCTGCATGCCCGGGGACGGCTGGCCGGGTTCGGCCGGGGTGGTGGTTGTCATAGAGCCAATCTAGCGCCGGGGAGGCCAGCCGGGCTGGCGGTTTTCGGACGCGTCACGGCAAGAAACTGCCAATGTTTGCTCGATTGCCAGGTCGGCGACCTCCTTGAGCATGTCCCGTAGTCGCCATTGGAGAGTCGCGCAGACCTCGATTTGGGAATATCGCCATCTATGCTCTAAAGTTTTAGAGTCCAGTTCGGACGGGTGAGAACCGAAAAGAACGCATAAAGTGTTGTTTTTCCTCGCATAATCCGAATTGAGTTCAGGCCCCCATCGTCTAGCGGCCTAGGACACCGCCCTTTCACGGCGGCGGCACGGGTTCGAATCCCGTTGGGGGTACGCAAGGCAAGTGGTAAATCGGATGAAAAATGTCTGGTAAGCTAGAAGCCTTGAAAAAAACGCGGTAGAGATACTGCAAACGCAAGGCCCTGTAGCGCAGTTGGTTAGCGCGCCGCCCTGTCACGGCGGAGGTCGCGGGTTCAAGTCCCGTCAGGGTCGCTCTGAGCACCGGAAGTAATTTCGGTTCTCAAGGTGACTTGTCACCTAGGCTCTGTAGCTCAGTTGGTAGAGCGTTCGACTGAAAATCGAAAGGTCACCGGATCGACGCCGGTCGGAGCCACCACTGGGAAGCATCAGTTCTTCGGAACTGGTGCTTTTCTTCTTTAACGCATCGCCAGGTGGCCCGGGTGGGGTTAGGGTGCGAAGCGTAGGCCCCCATGTGCGCCTACGCTTCGCCCCATGGCTAGGCTTTCAGCTTCGGCTTCACATCCTTGTTGTAAATGCCTTCCAGTGTTCCCTTCAACTCGGTCAGCGTTGCCTGGACATCGGCCTTTTCATTCATGATCCTGGTGGCTGCCTTGGCCAGCTCCTGGTCGCCGCCGGGGAGGAAGGTTCGGGCAAAGTCCTGCGTGCGTGTCACTTTGAGCTGGTCTACGACAGTTTGGAATTCCGGTGTCTGGGCAACAATCGCCGAAATATCTGCCGCCTCGGCGACGGGTAGGTACCCGGTTGCAGCAGACAAAGTAGACGTGCTCTGCGCATTCGTCATGAACGTGATGAACTTGGCCGCTGCAAGCTGCCGTTCCGGCGACGTTTTGCTGGCGATCACCAGGCCGGAACCGCCCGTGGGACAAACCTGTGAGGCCGCGGCAGACCCACCCGGCAAGAACCCGACGCCGATCCTCATGTTGGCTTCCTTCGCCGCCTTAAGGGTGGCGGCGAGGTCGGCCGACGAGCTTATCGTGGCGCTGATGGCACCGGCTTGAAGGTCGGTAATGGCATTCTTGGAGGAGACTCCGGCCCAGCCATTCTTCACAATCGAGTCCTGCACCCACTGCATCGCGGCCACAGATTCGGTTGAATTTGCCGTAATCTCCCACTCCTTGGACCAGGCGCCGCCTTGGCCCCAGAGAACGTTTTGAAGGGTCCAGCCGGCGTAACCTGCAATCGCCGGGTACTGGTAGGCGTTCTGATATCCGGCAGCAGAAGCATTTGCCGACTTAATCCTGGGTGCCCACTCGGCAAACTCTTCCCAGGTTTTTGGTGCCTGCTCGGGAACTCCGGCCGCCTTGAAGTGGTCCTTATTGAAATAGAACAGCGGGGTTGAGCGGGCGTAAGGGACCGCCCACAGCTGATCAGAATGTTTGTAGTCGGCGATCAAACCGGACTTGTAGTCGGAGGAGCTCGCCTTGACTGCTTTGAGGAGGTCATCGATGGGGAGGATGGCACCCGAGACTGCATATCGGAACCACCACACGTCTGATGCGACAACCACGTCCGGCACTTCGCTCCCGGCCTGGGAAGTCTGGAACTTTTGCGCAACTTCCTCATAGTTTGAGCCTCCGGTGATGAGGTTGACTTTGATATCCGGATTGGCGGCTTGGAAGGCCTCAATCAGCTTCTGTTCCGTTTCCCGGGACTTACCGGGATGGCTGGACATGAAACTGATGCTTGGAGCAGGTTTGATCTTGGACCAATCCTCCGGGGAGAGCGTCTTTGCTGCTGTGCCCCCGGTATCGGTAGAGGGACCGCCGCAGGCTGCAATCGCGACGGCGGTGATTGAGGCTCCAGCCAAGCCGAGGAAATGCTTCCTGGAAAGTGATTTTGACATAGGGGAAGTGCCTTTCTAGTGATCGAGGTGCTTGAGCATCCTCGAAAGGTGGAGTTTTAGCCGGTAACCGAGCCCTGAGTGAGCCCGGAGACGATGTACCGCTGCAGAGCGGCAAAGATGAGCAAGATCGGTAGAAGGACGATCACCGCGCCGGCCATGAGCATGCCCCAGTTCTGGGTACTGCCATCGCTGTTGACCAGCTGCGTCAGGCCCACAGGAAGGGTCATCATGTCTGGATGGTCCGTGACGATCAGCGGCCAGATGTACTCGTTCCATTCAGAAACGATGGTCACCAAGGCCACGGTCGCGATGCTGGGCACGGACACCGGGACAACGATCTTCCAGAGCTTGCGCCAGTGGCCCGCACCGTCGATTTCCGCGGATTCCAGGATTGCCGGCGGCAGTGTGAGGAAATGCTGCCTTAGCAGGAAGGTGCCAAACGCCGTTCCCAAGCCTGGAAGGATAATTCCCCAATACGTGTTGAGCCCTCCCATGCCTGCGATCAAAACGTAATTGGGAAGCACGGAAACCTGTGGCGGAACCATCAGCGCAACCAGAATCAGCAGGAAGATGACCCTTTTAAAGGGAAAACGGACAAACACGAGAGCGTAGGCCGTAAAGACGGCAAGTACGCACTTGATGGTGGATCCGATGACTGTGACGATCACGCTGTTGAGGAAGAATCGCGCGAACGGAACAGTAGATGCTGCGTCAGCGTAGTTCTGAAGGTTTGGCGTCTTCGGCAGCAGAGTCAGGTTTGTGGTCACGATTTCGCCAGGCGCTTTGAGGGAAGACAACATCATCCATAGGAGCGGCACGAAGACCACCAGAGTTGCCAGCAGGAGGGGGACGTAGCCCCCGGCAATCGTCTTGCCAAGGTTTTGCCAGGAGAACGGACGGTCACGGTGTGGTGTGGCTTCAGGGGAGTTGGTGCTCATGAGTAGTGAACCTTTCGCTCCACGAAGCGCAACTGCACAGCTGTCATGACGAGCAATCCCGCGAACAGCACAACGGAGATGGCCGCGGAGTAGCCGGCCCGGTTGTAGGAGCCGAATGCCTGAAGGTAGGAGTCAAAGATCAGGGTGCTGGTTCCGTTGCCGGATGGAGTCATGATGCGGATGATGTCGAACGCCTGCAGGGAGCTCAGCAGTGAAGTGATCAGGAGGAAGAAGGTGGTGGGGGAAAGAAGGGGAAGCACCACCGACGTGAAGCGCCGCAGGCTACTGGCGCCATCCAACGCGGCAGCCTCCAAGAGCTGAGTCGGAATGGACTGCAGACCTGCCAGATACACCACGGCGCAATAGCCGAGGTTCTTCCACACGTACACGATGATGACCATGAGGAGCGCGAGCTTCGGATCGTTGACCCACTGGGGACTCGCCTGGCCAACTGTGCGGAGAATCCATGAAAGGACGCCATACGTCGGATCGAAAATAAACAACCACACCAAGCCGACCCCCACGCCGGAAAGGACGTAGGGCGCGAAAACCACGGCACGGGCAAACGTTGTGCCCTTCAGTCTCTGGTTAAGAGCCAACGCCACCAGCAGGCCCAGGATCATCGCACCGCCAACGGTGGTGATCGTAAATATGGCTGTTACGCCCAGCACGCTTGAAGCGTCAGGGGAGGTAAAGAATTCCACATAGTTACCCAGCCCCACTGACGTTGCGGTGGCTGCCCCGAGCGTCCAGTCCAGGGTGGAATAGTAGAAGTTAGTGACGAGCGGACGGTAGGTAAAGAGGACGATGAGCAGGACATTGGGTGCCGCGAAAGCGGCAAAAACCCATGCGTCCCTGCGTGTTCTCCGATTCCACCGTCGGTTCTTCGGGGTGCTTATTGGCGGTCTGTGGACCGGTGCCCTGCTGGTTTGCGCATCACTTGTGTCTAATCTGCCCATGGAAAACCCTCACGTTGACCCCCTCGTCATCGCTGTCCGGGCGACTTAGCACTTGCAAAAAAGCATTTGTTTCACGTTTGACCTGACAACCTAACTTCAGGTCATGGTCAACCTACACATAAAGATGGCCGATCACAAGAGCCCATTCGCGGCGGCGGAAAATGGGATCTTTTTGCCCGTGTGATCTGGTCTTACAGGCTTCAACGGCGCATTCAAATACCATGCTAGTACGTCCTAACAAAGTTGGATGTGAGGTTTGCACGAATGTGCAAGAGCGTTGACTGGAACGTTCTGGGACCTGAAGAATTAGCAGAGGACCGGCTCGCGTCGTTTCTACCTTGAGCTGCCTTTGCATGGAACATCCGTATCGGACTGGACCTTCCATGTGGGACAGAAAAAGGGGGTGATAACCGAATCGGAGCACTACGTGATCTTCAGCGCGGATACGCAATGGTGGCAGATGTGTCTGGCCTTGGCCGCAGCACTTGTCCTGTCCACAGCCATAGGGTTTGAACGCCAGAGCAAGAACAAGTCTGCGGGCATGAGAACACATGCCATGGTTGGGTTGGGCGCCGCGCTGTTTATGGTCGTGAGCAAATACGGCTTCAGCGACGTATTGATGGTGGACCTGGTTCGACTGGATCCCTCCAGGCTGGCGGCTCAAGTGGTCTCCGGCATTGGCTTCATAGGGGCGGGGCTCGTGTTCGTGCGGCGTAATCAAGTCCGCGGATTGACTACGGCAGCCTCCATCTGGGTTACAGCTGCCGTTGGGACGTCCGCCGGGGCCGGCCTCTTGCTGCCCGCGGTATTCGTCACCGCAGCCCACTTCGTCATCGTCTACGTCTATCCCGTGGTGACTGCGAAGCTCCGCTTTGGATTGCCGAGCCAGTGGTTGTTGAAAGTTACGTACATGGATGGTGTGGGAGCGCTGAGGGATGTGCTCCGAACATGCACTGAGCAAGGATTCCGTGTTCAGGGCTTCGCAACGACGCGGGGTTCGGCCGAGCCCAAGGGCGTGATGGATCGGTTGATGACAGCCACAGAAACGGCTGCCACCGCTGACCTCATTGAGATAGAGCTGGAAATCGAAGGCACCATGGCGGCATCCGACATCGTGGCCCAACTGTCTCAACTCACCACCGTTACTGAAGTCTCCCTCGTGGACGAATCGGAATAGGAAGAACGAATGATCGAGATTCAGGGCCACCGAGGCGTTCTGGCCACACGGCATGGGAATACATTGGCGAGCTTCGTCGAGGCACTTAGCCTGGGCGTGGGTGCCATAGAAGTCGATGTTTGGCTCACGTCCGACATGCAACTGGTATTGAGACATGATGCTGTCATCGGAACCGCCGACATCAGGTTGGAGACCATGCTTCAGGCCGTGGTTGAGAAGCACCCAGCTACTACCACCGACGTCGATCCTGAAACACGTGCGCCGTCGCTGTCGGAGGCCCTTGCCCTGTTGCGCTTCGCCAATGCCACCGATGTTGTTCTGGACATTGAGGTCAAAACTGACGGCGGGGCCTGGGACTGGTACGGCCACGCAATAGTGACTGAATTGTCCAAAGTGCTGAAGGCCCATCAGGACGAACAGGCCGTGCGCGTCCGCAGCTTTGATCCCCAAATTATCCGGGCAATGTCCGGAATGTTGCCGGGAGTTCCGTTGGTGGCTCTGAGCAGGGAGAGCCCCCTCCGGTCGGTAGGCCTCTATCCTTCCGACCCTGAAGAACTTGTCATCACTGCCTTGGCAACCGGGGCTTCCGCCGTTGCGCCCGCCTCTGGAATTCTCGACGCCGGATTGGTTGCCGAAGCTCATGGCGCCGGACTTAAGGTGTTCCCTTGGACCCTGGTGACAAGTGACGAAATCAGCGCGGCCATCGAACTCGAAGTCGATGGGATCTGCGTCAACGATGTGGCTCTGGCCCGGCAAGTCCTGGGCGGACTGGGTGAGCCTCTTGCCGCACCGCGCCCAATGACGTTGCCATTGCTGCATGCAGGTTCCCCGGCCTAGGCAGAGGAACCTGCCCTGCTTGTGCCTGCGACGGTTTGTGCCTGCCCCCACTCGGCTATCTTTTAGCGCCGGGGCAGCCCCAGGATTTGGGGTTTTCCTGGCAGGTGTCGGCGACGAGTGCTTTTTCTGTTTTCCAGACTTGGATGGTTTTGGGTGGTGTGGTGAGGTCCAGGGTTCCGTTGATGGGCAGTGGGGGTCCGTTGTTGACGGAGTAGGTTCCGGTGAAGCTGGTGGTGATGGTGGCGGGGTAGTTCCCTGTTGCCGTGTAGATGTGGCTGGTGCGGGTGTCGTTGAGGAGCCAGTCGGCTTCGGGGATCGAGTAGCCGGCGGCCGGTGTCGGGCCGAGGGTGGTGGCGTCGCCGAAGTTGTAGGTGAAGCTGGCCGGGGTTGCCGTCAGGTGGACTGCTTGGCCGAGGATGGTGACGTCGAAGGCTTGTTCGGCGGCGGTGGTGTAGAAGTTCGTTGGCCCGCCCTTGAGGGTGTGGGGGAAGGGCTGGGCTTCGAGGGTGCCTGGGTTGACGGGGAGTTGGCGGAAGTCGTTCAGGATCTGGGCTGCGATGTTGGCAAGGACGTTCTCGGGTTGGGCGGCGTACAGGCACGTGGGTCCGCTGACCGGGATCCAGTTGGTCCAGCCCGGGTTGGTGATGGACTTGGGTGCTTGTTTCCAGATCACCGGTGTTCCTTCATCGCCGCCCGGTGTTGTGGCAGGGCAGCTTAGGGCCAGACAGCCGGGATCGACAGTGTCGGGACCGTCCGCCCGGCAGTGGGTGTCGGCCATGTACTGGTTGGGGTCGTCTGGTGATGTTTTGCCCTCCAAGTTCGGAACCATGTCGCCGGTGCCTGGATCGTTGCTATACCTCGCGCCTATCTCGATTCCCTCGTCGCCAGCGTTGTTCGCGGCCCAAACATCTTCGGCTGCGGCCGGCGAGGCGAAGACAAATAGTCCCAAGACAAGAGTTGCTAACACTGCCAAGAATGAGCTTCTATGCAAAACCTCACGCAATAACGCCAAGGTCCACCACAGTCCACGTGCCCTCGGCGAATGAAGCGAAAAGCGCGAAAGCATCGTTAGAAGCCTCCGACCGTGTCCGTCCGACTGACCCATCCGAGTTGTAGTAGTCGATTTGGTCTTGAATCACCTGTACCTTGGCCGCTTTTACGCTGTCTGCACCCCACTGCACTTCGACTACTGGCAAGGAAATCTTGCCGCCGACCAACCAGCGCCCCTTCGTATATCCGTCCTCTCCCGATTCCTGAAGTCGAACGCAAAGCCGGCAGTCGCGGGAGATCAATGGAAGCCACGAGGACATATCGCCTGTTTCATCCACGTAAGAGAGTTGCGCGTACCAATACCGGACAAACGCCTCCAGCCCCTCCTTCGTGTTCTCCTTCGCCAACTCGGGCATGACGGGCCACGGGAACGTTCTGCGCTTTGCCCTTCGCATCTGCGGGCTTATACACACCCGATGGAGCGGTGCTCGGAGAAGGACTTGAAGCAGCGCCTGAGCTGCTGGCACCCAAGGTGGGGGACGCCGTCGTCGAGCCTGTTTCTGAAGGTGATTTGCCGGGGGAACTGCCGCCCTGGCAACCGCTGAGAAGCAGCGAAATCCCGAACGCGACAGATGCAACGCGGACGGTGAGAACAGTAAAAGAGGCGGACGAAAGGCGTGGCATGACAGGCTCCCCAGCGGCTGTTTGGTGATGTGTCGGCCAGTCTAGGTGGGGTGGGCTCCAGAGACCCTCTCGAAGAGAACTGCCTGTGGATAACTCAACCTCTGTTCACTGCGGCAAGCCGGGCGTAGTCTTGCCCTCGCCGGTTCGTCATCGCAGGCAATCCAACGGGGGACACCATGATCGAAAGCACACGCTTCAGCACGTCCAGGCTTCTTGGCAGAAATCACAGGAAAGGTGCCGGCCGGCGAATTACGATCCCGCTGCTGCTCGGTTGTCTTCTCAGCGCAACATCGGCGCTCAGTGCCTGCTCCTTCCCGCTACCGGTTGCGCAGCCCACGCCCATAGCCTCGTCGAACGCCCCAAGCGCCAGCAACGCCCCAACATCCAGCACTGAGCCGACCGCGGAGATCAGTGCAAGCCCCGACGCGACTACAGGCACGGGCGGCTTCTACGGCGAATTCACGTCCTTGTCTGAAGCATGCGTCTCCGTGAGCGCCGCGATGTTGAGCGTGACCATCCTGCCGTTTGCGGCCGTGGTGGGCGGCGACCCGGAAGATATCAAGAAGGCCAAGGAGGAACTGTCCCGGATGCAGGACAAGGTGCCCGAGGAACTGAAGCCGAGCTTTGAAAAGCTGAGGGCCTATACGGAGTCGGCCGGCACGGATTTCCGCAAGTACGGGGAGCCCGAGTTCGAGCAACTTATGAAGCCGATCCAGGACTGGATGGATAAGAACTGCAAGTAGTCGCCGCGCGCGTTCCCTTCACTCCGGGCACCTCTCACAAAGCGTCGGAGCTAGACGCTAGGGTGGTACTCAAGAGAAGGGGAGTGCCCGATGTCAGACCAGAACTTGCAGATCGACCCTGTGCCTGAGGGCGAGGTCCTCGGTACCGGACGCACCATCATCTCCGAGGCGGCAGTAGCAAAAGTAGCCGGCATCGCTGCACGCGCGGTTCCAGGCGTCTACTCCCTGGGCTCAGGTCCATCCCGCGCACTTGGCGCTATCCGTGACGCTGTGGGCAGTTCGGACCATGCCGCGGGTGTCCGCGCCGAAGTGGGCGAAACCCAGGTAGCCGTGGACATCAACCTGGTGGCTGTCTACGGGCACCCCTTGCACGGCGTCGCCAACCAGGTCCGCGCTGCTGTTTACAGGGCTGTTGAGGAACTCGTCGGGCTCCAGGTCATCGAGGTCAACATCGAGATCAACGATGTCTACGTGGCACCGCCCCCCAAGCCCAAAACCGTCGTGGTCGAAAGGGAGGCACTGCAATGAGCATGACCGTCGTGGGAATCGCGATTGGCGCCTTCGTGGCGTTCATGTCCTTCCAGTTCGGGCTGTGGGGCTTCCTTATCTCGCTGCTCTTTATGGGCATTGGCGCCCTTCTGGGCCGTGCAGCTGAAGGCAAGCTCGATCTCCGCAGCGTCCTGGACGCCATTACGGGCCGGCGCTCTTCGTCATGAGCGTGGCTGAGGCTGTGGAAACTACCACCAGCCTGGCCGGCCATAACCGGATCAGTACCCAGGCTTTGACATCGCTGGCACAGGCAGCGGCCGCCGAGGCTCTCGGCGTGGAACCCGGTGACATCCGCGCCGATTGGTCGGACGACGACGGCCTGCTGGCTTTGTCCATCGTGGCACCTATCAGCATCCCCGCTTTAAGTGAGGTGCTGCGTAATCCGCAGCGCGTCCAGGGCTTCGGCGGCTCCATCTGGGACCGTGCCGTGGCGGCAAAGGCAACAGTGTTGGAGCGTGTCACTCGGCTCAGCGGTTTTCGCATAAGCCGGGTGGACATCAGGATCAGTGGAGCCCACGTTTCAGAGGGAGGCCGTGTCCGTTGACGCAGGACCAGGAAACAGCCTTTGAACCTTCTGGCACCGACTCCGGAGCCAGCCCCATCGCCGGCGAGGACCCGGCCATGAGCCGTATCCTGCGCAGGGAAACACACTCGTCCCGGGCAGGAGCAGCCACCATCGGTGCAGTGCTCGTGATAATTCTCTGTGTTCTCGCACTTCTGGAATCTGCCCTCCGGGCCATCGGGCAGCCGCCGTGGCTTGTTGACCCAAGTACAGCAGCGGAGCGTATCATCGCCCTTCCGGCGGGCATCCAACCCCTTCTGCTTGGCGCAAGCGGTGCTGTCATTGCCATGGTGGGGCTGTTTTTCCTCCTTCAAGCCGTATTACCCGGCAGGCGAGCCCGGCATTTGCTGCGGGACCCACGGACCGCCGTCGTGGTTGATGACGAAGTGCTGGCCTCGGCACTTGCGCGTCGCGCGCGGACTGCCGCCAACGTGACACCGGAACAGGTCATGGTGATTGTGTCCAGGCAAGCGGTGGTGGTCAACGTCCGACCCACCTCAGGAAGCAGGGTCAGTGAAGAAGCCGTCCTTAAAGCAGTGCAGGCCGAGCTCGATGAAATGTCGCCCGTTCCCATGCCCACTGTTCGGGTGAACCTCTCTACCTCGGGGGTGGTGGGCGCGTGAACGGGACACCGCGTGCCCTTAACCGGGTCCTTCTCTTCATCATTGGCGTAAAACTCCTGGCCGTGGGTCTACTGCTTCTGCTACTGGCCACCGTTCCTGCTGTGGCAACGTGGTGGCATGGCTGGTCCGCGGACATGTGGGCTCGTGCGGAGGACGCTTTCCGGCAAACCCGGTTCCCCGGCCGTGAAGAAAGCTGGCTGTGGATCGTGGCCGGGGTGGTTTTGGTGGCCATTATTATTGCGATGGTCGCGTGGCTGGCGCAACAGGGTAAAGGCAGGGCCAACCTTCTGGTGGCCAGCGACGACGAGAGCCATGTGGAGGGTGAGGTCCAGATCGGTGGCGGAGTCGCAGAACAAGCGCTTCGGGCAGCCCTGGCAGATCGGCCGGACCTCGCGGGAGCGTCTGTGGCATCGTATGAGGTCAAAGGCCAGCCCGGATTGAGGCTGCGCATCCAGCCCCGGCAGGGAGTCGCACCGCACCTCCTGGCTGCCGAAATCTCGCGCCTGGTCGAAGCCTTGGACCTCGTGATTGGCAAGAAGACCCCCGTATTGGTCCATATGGCTTCCGGGGCCCGGGCAAAGCTTACAAAAGCTGAACGGGTTCGGTGACCGTCCCCGCTAATTTTGCCGAATATTTCGCTGAGGGTGTTTTGCGTTGCTTAACCGCTGCGTATGCCCATAGTTTGAAAGCAGAGGGGGAAAAACTCCCTGATGCGATTGATTGCTTTACGGGACAAAGCCCCAAAAACAATCGGCGTTCAAACCGTCACGAAGGAGAGCACCATGAGTGAAGAAACTACGGGATCAGAAGCAGCAGCGGGCGCCGCGGGCAACGCCAAGGATGTAGCTGGCGAGGCGCTTGAAAATGCGAAGGAATTTGCTGGCGAGGCCACGGAAAATGTCAAGGAGTTCGCGGGCGCGGCAGCAGAAAACGTCAAGGAATTCGCCGGAGATGCAGCAGAAAACGTCAAGGAATTCTTCTCCGGTGACGTCGGGGAAAACGCCAAGGAACTTGCTGGTGACGTTGCGGAGAAGTCCAAGGAATTCGCCGGAGATGTTACCGAAAACGTGAAGGGTCTCGGCTCCAAGATCGCAGGCCTGTTCAAGGGCGGGAAGTAGACTTTACGCCACATGGCGCGAGGATGGCAGATCAAGGAACGTGCGGACTGCACTCCATGAGCTGCCATCCCGCTGTGGTTAAGCGGCTGATCGAAGGCGCCCGGGACCAGCACGCCCACGCCTAGTAGGCTGAGCTTTACACGCGATGGACGGGAGGCTCCAGTGGCCGCGATAACTGCGACAGGTACAACTGCGACAGGTACAACTGCGACTGGTAGTGCCGCGACTGGGACGACGCTGGCTGACGTGATGGCCGAGTTGGCCGCGCTGGAAGACCCGAGATGGCGCGACGTGAACGAGAAGCACGGTGACGATCACGGTGTGAACCTCAGTAAGTTGCGCGCCATCGCGAAGCGGTTGAAGACACAGCAAGAGTTTTCACGCGAGCTCTGGGCTACGGACGACACCGCGGCCAAGCTGCTGGCGCTGCTGATCTGCCGGCCCAAGTCGTTCCGATCCGACGAGCTGGACACCATGCTGCGTGGTGCCCGCACACCCAAAGTCCACGACTGGCTGGTGAACTACGTGGTCAAGAAGAGTCCGCATGCCGAAGAGCTGCGGGTCGCCTGGTTTGCGGACAAGGATCCTGTGGTGGCGAGTGCAGGTTGGGCGCTGACGTCGGAGCGCGTCGTGAAGGATTCGGCAGGCCTTGACCTCGTCGGGCTGCTGGACGCAATTGAGGCCGGGATGAAGGAAGCTCCTGACCGCCTGCAATGGGCGATGAACACGTGTCTTGCCCAGATCGGCATCGAACACCCGGAGCATCGCGCCCGCGCTTTGAGTATTGGAGAGCGACTGGAGGTGCTGAAGGATTACCCAACTCCGCCCAACTGCACCTCTCCGTTCGCGCCTGTTTGGATAAGCGAGATGGTTCGCCGGCAGCAACTGCCAGCAACCAGCTAGCCCCTGTTGCGGTGCATCATCCGGTAAGTCAGTTCGGCGAGCAGTTCCTCGTCTGAAAGATGCGAAGCACGGGCTATAGGGGCTGCCGGAACCATGACGCGGGGCCCGGAAGACTGCCGTGGCTCGTCGCTGCTGCGCATATCGTCCGGAGTGATTTGGTCCGGAGCGAAGCTGGATTTTCCCTTGAGGACTTCAGACATTGATCCGGCGCGCCATCCCAAGGCGTGCTCAAGCTTGCGCTGATTGATTTCCTGGGTGCGCCGCGTACCGGATTCCAGCGTCCGGACAGTCTTGATGGCGGTTCCAGCCTGCTTGGCCAACTGCACCTGGCTCAGCCCTTGGGCCAGCCGTTCTTCTTTGATCAGGCGGCCAATGGTCTGGAGTGCTTCAAGTTCATCCACACTTCTCACTGTTGCATAGGCAACAGTGGGCAAACAAATCTGATGACGTACCTGCTCGGCCAATGTCTCCCTCGCGGCGCGGCAGGGGCTTCCTTTCGACGGCGAGTGATTCGGGCCGCAGCCTGGTCGCTCCGTTACGATGCAAAGGTTACTTTGTATCGTTGTGGTTACGTTAGGTGTAAGCGCTTGCATTCCCACCTTGATCATGACTAGTGTGAGGCCCACCACATCAAATCGCGCCACGATTTTCTTGTACTCAGCGAGGAGTCTTCAGCATGAAAAAATCCAAGTACCTGCTCCCGGTCGCAGCGGCCGGCGTTCTGGCACTTACAATGTCCGCATGTAGCGGAAACAGCGGCGGCGGCGGAAGCACGGCGTCGAATGACTGTTCCGCCTACGACACCTACGGCAAGCATGACGGCAAGACCGTCTCCGTGTACGCCAGCATTGTCGACACCGAAGCGACAAACCTGGAGGAATCCTGGGCACAGTTCGAAAAGTGCACCGGCATTACCGTCAAGTATGAGGGCAGCAAGGAGTTCGAGACTCAGATCGGCGTCCGGGCCCAGTCCGGTACGGCCCCTGACGTCGCGATCTTCCCACAGCCCGGTCTTCTGGCCACCCAGGCCCGCGCTGGCTACCTGAAGGCCGCCCCGAAGACTGTGTCCGATCTTGTGGATAAGAACTGGTCCGCGGACTGGAAGAAGTACGGCACGGTGGATGGCAAGTTCTACGCCGCCCCGATGCTCGCGAACGTCAAGGGCTACGTCTGGTACTCGCCCAAGACCTTCAAGGACAAGGGTTGGACAGTCCCCAAGACGTGGGATGAAATGATGGACCTGACCAAGAAGATCGCAGACGACAAGACCATGAAGCCATGGTGTGCCGGATTTGAATCGGGCGAAGCCACGGGTTGGCCAGGCACCGACTGGATCGAGGACGTTGTCCTGCGTGCCGAGGGCCCGGAAGTCTATGACAAGTGGATCACGCACCAGATTCCGTTCAATGACCCCAAGATTGTCAACTCCTTCAACAAGGTTGGCGACATCCTGCTCAACCCGAATTACGTCAATGGTGGCTTCGGTGACCCGCGTTCGATCTTGAGCACCGCGTTTGCCCAGGCTGGCCAGCCGGTTCTGGATGGACAGTGCGCTATGCACCACCAGGCATCGTTCCAGGCAGCCAACTGGCCTGCCGGTACCAACGTGGCCGAGGACGGCGACGTCTGGGCATTCATGACGCCTCCGGTGGATGAATCCAAGGGCACAGCCATCACCGGCGGTGGCGAGGTGGTTGGTGCTTACAAGGACACCCCCGAGGTCCAGGCATATCTGGCATTCATGGCAAGCGCGGACTTCGCGAACAACCGCGTGAAGCTGGGCGGCGCCATCAGTGCAAACAAGGGCCTTGACGCGAACAACGCACAGTCCGCCTTGGATAAGCAGTCCATCAAGCTCCTTCAGGACCCCAAGACGGTCTTCCGTTTTGACGGCTCGGACCTCATGCCGAGCGCCGTGGGTTCCAACTCGTTCTGGAAGGGCATTGTGGCGTGGATCAACGGCAGCTCTGCCCAGCAGGTGGCTGACAGCATCGAGTCCAGCTGGCCCAAGGGCTAACTCCGAAGGCACTGCCTCCCTTGGCTGGTTTGCCCAGCCGGGGAGGCAGTGTGTTTCCCGGAACTTAGTGATTCACTCACGCCCCGGAGGTTGGGTATGGAATTTATCGGAGGAAAACTCCTTCAAGTAGTGATCGCCCTGGCGATCTTTGCCGCTATTATCGGCATCCTCATGCTCGTGGTGGATAGGGCACCAAAGTCAGTCAAGGACAAAGTTACGGTGGCAGGATTCCTGGCTCCGGCTGGAATCCTGATGCTGGTGGGCCTTGTGTATCCCGCGGTTCGGACGTCAATGCTGGCCTTCACGGATGCCAGTGGCCAAGGCAACGGGTTAGATAACTTTGTTTGGATGTTCACGCAGCCTGAGGCTTTGACCACGCTGCGGAACACCATCATCTGGACCATCCTGGTTCCCCTGTTGTCGACCAGCTTTGGGCTGGCCTACGCCGTCTTCATCGATAAGGCCCGTGGAGAGCGGGTTCTGAAGTCCTTGGTCTTCATGCCGATGGCCATCTCCTTTGTAGGAGCCGGCATCATCTGGAAGCTCGTTTATGACTACCGCGGCCCCGGTATTGAACAGACGGGTGTCATCAACTTCATCCGTGACGCCATGGGAATGAACCCCAAGCAGTTCCTCCTGGACGCCCCGGAAAACACCATCTTCCTGATCATCGTGATGGTCTGGATCCAAACAGGCTTTGCCATGGTGATTCTTTCCGCGGCCATCAAGGGTGTCCCGGTGGAACTCATCGAGGCAGCCCGTTTGGATGGGGCCAACGCCTGGCAGCAGTTCCGCAACGTTACGGTCCCGGGCATCCGTGGGGCGTTGGTGGTGGTCTTGACTACTATCACGATCGCCACGCTGAAGGTATTCGACATTGTCCGAACCATGACAGCCGGAAACTACGACACCTCGGTTGTGGCCAACGAAATGTACACGCAAGCCTTCCGCGCCGGTGAGCCAGGACGAGGTGCCGCTTTGGCCTTGATCCTGTTCCTCATGGTGCTGCCCATCGTCGTGTACAACGCTCGAGTCCTTCGCAAGCAAAGGGAGATCCATTGACAGCCACGCCAGCCCCGAAAGAGGCGTCCAAGGCCGCCACCCGGCAGCGTCCTGGATCGGACCCCACCGAGGACGCCCAGCCGATGATGCGCAGGGTCAAGACCAAGCTCACTTCCAAGTGGGCAACAGCGGCAGCGATCATCATCGCCGTCGTGTGGTCTGTCCCGACGTTTGGACTCTTTGTTACCTCGTTCCGTCCTGCCCCGAAGCAGGTGGGCCCCCGCTCAAACGGTTGGTGGAATGCCTTCCTGGACTGGGACTTCACTGTCAAGAACTATACGGACGTCCTTACCCCGGCGGGCTCGCAATCTGCCAACCTGTCCCAGTACTTCGCCAACTCGGTAGCGATCGTCATCCCGGTCACCATCTTTGTCCTGGTGTTGGCATCCATGGCCGCCTACGTGTTCGCGTGGGGCAAGTTCAAGGGGCGCGACGCACTCTTCATTTTCGTGTTCGCCCTGCAGATCATTCCGCTCCAGATGGCACTGATTCCGCTCCTGCAACTCTTTACGCAAACCCTGCATTTGCCGGCGGGTTCGTACGCGCAGCTGTGGATCGCGCACACGATGTTCGGGCTTCCCCTGGGTATTTTCCTCCTCCACAACTTCATCTCCGAGATCCCTGGTGAAGTTATCGAGGCGGCAAGGGTGGACGGTGCGGGACACAGCACTATTTTCTGGCGCATCATCCTGCCGCTTTCCGTTCCGGCGCTGGCTTCGCTGGCGATCTTCCAGTTCCTGTGGGTCTGGAACGACCTCCTGGTTGCACTGGTGTTCTCCGGTGGAACGGCCGACGTAGCACCTATCACCCAGCGTCTGGCCGAGATTTCCGGTACGCGCGGTGCCAGGGACTACTTGAACCCGGCTGCGGCCTTCGTGTCGATCATCATTCCGCTCCTGGTGTTCTTCGGCCTGCAGCGGTACTTCGTTCGAGGCCTGCTGTCCGGCGGTCTCAAGGGCTAGACAATTGCAGCGTTGGTTACGCAGCGGATGACTCCGCTGCGTAACCAAGCCCTGCACAAAATAGACTGATTCTTCGCCGAAAGATAAGAAAACGGCGAAGTAAAGGCAGCCGGAGAGGGGGGCCTGTGACACGAACAACGGGTAGGTCCCAGCGCGGTGGTCATACAGGCGTCAGCATCGAGGACGTCGCAGCAGCAGCGGGAGTGTCTACGGCCACCGTGTCCAGGGCTGTCAGGGGGCTGCCCCGGGTTTCGCCTGCGACGCGTGAAAAGATCCTGGAAGTCGCGGCGTCGCTGGGCTATGTGGCGTCGTCGTCGGCGTCGGGACTGGCCACTGGGCGCACGCGCACTATCGGAGTCCTGGCGCCCTTCGTCAGCCGTTGGTTCTTCTCCAAAGCAATAGAAGGCGCGGACAGGGAACTGCACTCGCGCAAGTACAACCTCTCCCTGTTCAACCTCGGCGGCCATGGCAGCAATCGCGAGCGGCTCTTCAGCTCCACCATGGTCTACAAACAGATCGACGCGCTGCTGGTGCTGTGTATGGCGCTCAGCGAGGACGAACTGGAACACCTCCACAAGATCGACATCCCGCTGGTAGTGGTTGGCGGGCACGTTGAGGATTGCGCCTACATCGGTATTAACGATTACGACGCCGCGTCCACAGCCGTGCGGCATCTGCTGGACTTGGGACACAAGGACATCGCGCTGCTCCACGGCGACGACGAGACAGACCTGAACTTCGACGTTCCCCGTGTCCGGATCCGCGCCTTCCAGGAAGTCATGTCCGACGCCGGCTTGGAAGTCCGTCCTGAATGGGACGAATGGGGTGACTTCACAGTTGCCAGCGGGCAGCAGGCATTCCTTCGGCTCTGGAATCAACCCGGACGCAAGCCAACAGCTATTTTCTGTTCCTCTGATGAGATGGCCATGGGAGTCATCTTCGAAGCCACGCGTCACGGCGTTCGCGTGCCGGAGGACCTCTCAGTCATCGGCATCGACGATCACGACTTTTCCGAAGCATTGGGCCTCACAACCGTGGGTCAACGGCCGGACGACCAAGCCGAACTGGGAACCAAGATGCTATTGGATGAACTCGATGGCATTGCAGGTGCAGTGCATTCAGAGGTAGCGCCGCACCAATTGATTGTCCGGGAGACAACAGCACCGCCGTGCCGGTGATGAAAGCTTACGAGGCCCGCGCCAACTGACGGATGGGGATCCAGCGCGAGGCCAGCCGGCGATAAGCTGCAGCCGCGCCCGTCATATCTCCCTCAGCCAGGCATTCGATCCCGAGGCGTACATCCATGGGCGATTCGTCCGGGTACACCTTGTCCGCCACAGCCCCGTAGTCCAACTCCACCATGGACTGGACGTGGAACAACTCCAGCCATTCGGTGAGCTGCGTGAGATCGTCCAGCATGTCCAGGTCCGGAGCTGCCAAGGCCAGGTGGGCTACAGCAAAGCGTGCCCGGTCCAGGGCCTCCGTCAACGGCGTCCACACCCTGACGGTGAGGATGTGGCCATCCGACTCCACCACATCCTTGCGGTCAGACTCAGCGAAAAGCGAGAACCAACTGAAAGGGATACCCCAGGTGGAGGCCCGAGTATGGACACGCTTGGCTTCTTCCCCGGCGTTGATGCGATCAATCCTGGCTTGATGCTTGTCCCGCTGCGAAACCGGAATCAGCAGATCAGCCAGCGGGCTGTGCACACCATCCATGAGGGCATTCGCTGCCAAGCCGGCCCGAATCACCAGTTGGCTGGGGCAGTAAAGCAGCCGTCCGGCGTCGTGGGCGTCCTTATCCTGCGGTGACGCGCCAGCGGTCGCGTCTGTGGCATTGTCCACCGCAGTGTGCCGCCCGCCGGGAACCCGCGTCATGCGCACCAAATCAGTCCGCCCCGTGGGGAAAGGGTCCCCGCCGGTCCGCGTGATGCGGCCCAGCGAGGCTTGGAGCTCCTCATTTTCGACGGCGGCGCGGGAACGTATCTTGCTGCTGTCCGCCACGAGTTGGCGCTGCTGCTCGGGAGGAAAAGCCTCAAGGGGCTCGTAAATGCGCAGGGACGAAGAGAACGGCAGTCCTGCCTGGCCCCTGTACAGGTTTCCAGTCATCTCCAGCCGGCCCCTTTCTTCCATCAGCGGTGATTAGTCTGCAAGCTCCACGATCACGGGAGCGTGGTCCGAGGCGCCCTTGCCCTTGCGTTCCTCGCGGTCAATGGAAGCGCCGGTAACCCGCGCCGCCAAGGCCGGGGAAGCCAGGCAGAAGTCGATGCGCATGCCTTCCTTCTTGGGGAAGCGCAGCTGCGTGTAGTCCCAGTAGGTGTAGACGCCGGGGCCGGGTGTGTACGGACGGACGACGTCGGTGTAGCCGGCGGTTTCGAAGGCATGGAAAGCGGCGCGCTCCGGCTCGCTGACGTGCGTGTAGTTGTTGTTGCGGAACAGTTCGATGTCCCACACGTCGTCATCGAACGGTGCAATGTTCCAGTCGCCCATGAGTGCGACCTGTGCTGCAGGATCGGACTTCAGCCACTCCGCGGCGTTGCCCTGAAGGACGTCAAGCCACTTGAGCTTGTACGGCATGTGTTCGTCGTCCAGCGAGCGGCCATTCGGAACATACAGGCTCCAGATGCGGATGCCGCCGCAGGTTGCGGCGATTGCCCGGGCTTCCTGCGCGGGATCCTTGCCGGCCTTGCCGAACATCGGCTGATCCAGGAAGGTGCGCTCTACATCCTCCAGTCCAACACGCGAGGCGATGGCGACGCCGTTCCACTGGTTCACGCCGAAGTGCGCAACCTCGTAGCCCATGCGCTCAAAGAGCTCCCACGGGAAGTTATCGTCCTTGCACTTGGTCTCCTGGATGGCCAGGACATCACAGTCACTGCGCTCAAGCCACGCTTCGACACGGTCGGCACGGGCACGGAGGGAGTTCACATTCCAGGTAGCTATCTTCACAGCCACTAACTTACCGAACTTGGCGCCAAGCGCATCCCCTCATGAAGGATTGCTGGCCGTGACGCCCTTGTTGCGTCAAGGAACATCAGTGGGCGTACATGAAGGAAGACGATGCGCCCCGGCGCATCTTGACGCCGCAAACGATCAACAACAGCCCCGCAACTACGGAGAAGGCTGCCAGCAAACCCACCACGCCCAGGAACCCGAAGCCGGGGTTGATCAGGACAAACAGTCCAAAAAGCGCCGTCACAAGACCTGTCAGCAGCCAGACTCTCCAACCATTGACGGAGCTCCTTGATGCAAACGCGAAGATGATCTCGGAAAGCCCCAGGACCAAGGCCCAGAGTCCAATCAGGATGCCAAGGGCTGCAGCTGTGATTCCCGGCCACGCAACCGCCACTAAGCCGGCGGCGATGGAGATGAAGCCGCCCACCATCGTCCAGCCGGAATGGCGTGAAGGGTCGTAAAAGTAGTGGGCCACGTTGGTGAGGCCGTCCACGATTGCGAAGACACCGAAAACGAAAACCAGTCCGAAGACCGTGGCTACTGGCAAAGATGCAACCAAGAGTCCAAAGAGCACGGCCAGGATTCCGCGGAACAGCAGGGCAGTTCCGGAATGTTTGAACATCTTGCGTTCCGAAGCGTCGGACATAGTGCCAGCTTAACGGAATGCGGGCCGTGGATATATAGGAACGAGCCCTGAATCGCGGCGCGGTCTGCCTACCGGATGCGGCCGGCCTACCGCACGCGGCCGGCCTACCTCATGCCTTCGCGGCGGATGGCGGTTGCGATGGCAGCCGCCCGCGTCTCCACGCCGAGCTTGGCATAGATGTGGGCCAGATGGGTTTTGACGGTTGCTTCGGAAATGAAGAGGCGTTTGCCTAGGTCGCGGTTGCTGAGGCCCTCTGTCAGGAGGCTCAGGAGCTCTGCCTCCCGAGGTGTAAGGATCTCGTCCGGGTTCCGCAGCTGTTGTAAGAGCCGGGACGCAACCGGCGCGCTCATCACGCTTTTGCCCTGCACAGCGCCTCTTACGGCTGCAAAGATCTCTTCCGGTGCGGCGTCCTTGAGCAGGTAACCCATGGCGCCGGCATCGACGGCACGGACGATGTCGGCGTCGGAATCGTAGGTGGTGAACACGATCACCGCCTGCCGGGGATTTCGCTGCCGCAACTGCTTGATGGTCTCGATCCCATCGATTCCCACACCCATGGCCAGGTCCATGAGAATCACTGCCGGTGAATGCTGCTGTGCCGCTTCCAGCGCTTCCTCACCTGATGATGCTTCACCGACGACGACGATACCGGCCTGGGTGCCCAATAGCGCCTTCAGCCCGCTCCGGACTACCGTGTGGTCGTCCACAAGCAGCACGGAAATGGTGGTCACAAGGACTCCTTCGATATGTCTGCGGGCGACGTAGCTTCAGGCGACCTATCTTCAGGCGTACCTTCAGGTAGAGCCGGCAGCGGGATCTGGGCTGCGATGATGGTGCCCTCGCCCGGAGTGCTCTCCACGGACAATTCTCCGCCCAGCTGCTCAATGCGTTGCCGCATGGCGCGTAGACCGTATCCTCCCGCTTCCGACGGCGGAGGTACCGCTCCGGGATCAAAGCCGCGGCCGTCGTCGAACACGTCAAGGGTGATCGCGTCCGGAAGGTACCCAAGAGTCACGCTGGCGTTGTCCGCATGGGCATGAAGTTTGATGTTGGCCGCGGCGCTCTGGGTGACGCGGAGCAGGGCATGCCGAACCTCGGGCGGGATGGGACGGGTCTCGCCGGTGACCTGCACAAGGACGTGGTCCAGGTACTGCTGGGCCGCCCGCTCCAAGGCTTCGAGAAGGGGCGCAGTTTCGAGGCCAGGCACCGAGAGCTCGTGCACGAGGCTCCGGGTGTCGGCAAGGTTCCCGCGGAGGAGGCTGGTTGCTCTGTTGACTTCGTGGTGCGCCGCGGGATCAGGCCAGGAACGTTGGGCTGCCTCGAGGAGGAGCAAGCTGCTCGCGAGGCCCTGGGTGACGGTGTCGTGGATTTCACGGGAAACACGCTCGCGTTCCGCCGCGATTCCCGCTTCCCGTTCACTCGCGGCCAGCTGTTCCTGCGCTTGGCTTACATCTTCGAAGAGCTTTCGCTAGAGGGCGCCGTCGCGCTCAATCTTGTCGTAAATCAACGTGAGCAGGGCCCCCGCAGCGAGCGGTCCGAGCAGCATGGCGACGTCCGTCCAGCCACTCATGCGGAAAAGCCCGACGGCGGTGGCCGCTGCCGTCGCGCCGCCCGCCAGATACGCGGCCCACCCACGGAACGCGGTGCGGCTGAGGAAGAAAATGGCGAAGGAGCACCATGCGAAGCTTGGCGCCGCGATGACCAGAGCAGCCCATGAGGCTACCAAGGCAAACATCCACAGCTTGCCGTTTTGGGTTTGTTGGCTCTGCATGGGTTTGCCGTTTTGGGTGGGCTGTCGGTGTTGGGCCAGCAACGCTGTCAGGACGTACAGGGCACACACGCTGACAGCCAAGGCCACAGTCCAGAGGTTGTCCGCGGGGGAATGGCGCATGACGTACCGGACAGCAGAGGCGACCATCAGCACGGCGAAACCCAAGTGCACCACGGCGTCGATGCGGGTATCGATCCGGCTGCCTGGACCGGGGCGGCTGCTTGGATCCTGCCGTTGAGGGGCTGCTGGCATGGGGTGGTTCCCGTTTCCGTATCGGTCGGTGGTAGGCGCTCTTTCCATGCTAGATCGCGCGTGGTTGCTGGTCTCTCCACCTTTTGGCTGATGCGGCTGGCGGAAAGGCTGAGCTTGGAACCGCCGCACGGCCGATGTGCCCGGGAGTTGCTCCCGGAAGCATGGAGATGTACCCGAAATTGCTTGCCACGAGGAGAACTCCGTGAAGAAGTCCAACAAGATGATTGCCGCCGCTGCTGCCGGAGCACTGTTGCTCACTGGTGCGGTTACCGCCGTAGCCAATGCCGTAGCCCCCGGCGCCGCGCCTGTTAACGTACCCGCTGCGCCAGTCACTGCCGAGGTCCAGCCGGCACCTGAGAATGTGGTTTCCCAGAATCGAATCACAGTGGGTGCTTCCAGCAAGGCCGTGAATGCCGCCCTTGCCAAGTGCCAGGCCGACAAGCTTCCGTTCGTGACCGTGGCCCTGGTGGATCGCTTTGGCACTGTCCAGGCACTTCTTCGCGGTGACAACGCCGCCGAGCACACCATCGAGGCCGCCAAGCAGAAGGCATACACCGCGGCTGCCTTCGGTGCCCCCACCAGCGAACTGACCAAGCGCATCAACGGCGCCGGCCCGTCCATCGCGGACCTTCCCGGCACGCTCTTTCTGCCAGGCGGTGTCCCGCTGAAGGTCAACGGCGTATCCGTAGCTGGCATCGGCGTCGGCGGTGCTCCCGACGGCGCCTTGGACGAGGCGTGCGCGACTGCTGGTGCCGAAGCCCTGGCCGCGGCTGCAAAGTAACCCAAGTAAGTCGCAGCTGAGCGCGTTTTCAGCCCTCAAAACGCGCAGTGCTGCGACTTACTTGGGTTAGATCGCCTCCAGTACGCTGACGTAATTCGCGATGCCCACGCCGCCCATGTTCTGGACGGCGCCTCGCCCGGCATTGGGAAGCTGCATGTCGCCGGCGGTCCCCGTGAGCTGCATCGCCGCAATGACATGCTGCGACACTCCGGTGGCGCCCACGGGATGACCCTTGGCCTTAAGACCGCCGGACACGTTGACGGGAAGTTTGCCGTCCTTATACACCCAGCCTTCTTGGACAGCGCGCGAACCCTCGCCGCGGGGAGTCAGGCCCATGGCCTCGTACATGACGAGCTCGGCGATGGTGAAGCAGTCGTGGACTTCGGCGAAGTCCAGTCCGTCGATGCCCACGCCTGCCATAGTTAGCGCGCGCTCCCAAGAGACACGGGTAGCTGCGAATTCGGTGGGATCGCGCTTCTCCGCGGGGAAGAAATCGTTCGCGTGACCGAAGCCGGCCAAGCGCACGGGTGCGGTAGCGCCGCCGGCACCCGACGTTGAAATCACGACGGCGGCCGCACCGTCCGAGACCGGCGAACAGTCCGTGCGGCGCAAGGGGTCGGCGACCATGGGGTTCTTCTCCGAGATGGTCCGGCAGAATTCCTCGCCAAAGTCCCGGTGCATCTGGGCATAGGGATTGTCCATGCCGTTGTGGTGGTTCTTGGCTGCAATGGAACCGAGGACGTCGCCCAGGCCTCCGGGATAGGTGGCTGCGTCTATCCCTGTGCCGTAGCGCTTCCCGTATTGCTTCGCCACCTCCGCGAACAACCCCGTGAACCCTGTGGTGGACGCCTTGCCCGCCATTTCGTATGACGCACCAAGCAAGGCTGCCCCCACCACGTCTGCTCCGGCGTCGGTCATCTTTTCCGCGCCGATCACCAAAACATTGCGGGCAGTTCCGGCGAGCACAGCCTTCACGCCTTGCTGGAACGCTGCGGAACCGGAGGCGCAAGCGTTCTCCGTGCGCGTTGCGGGGACATTGGCCAGGTCTGCAGAGAGCTGCAGGGCCAGCGACGACGTGAATCCCAGCGGCTGCATGCCTGAGTTGAACTGCCCGAGATAGACCTCGTCGATGTCCTTGGGCTCAAGGCCGGAATTGCGGATCGCTTCACCGGCTACCTGGACAATCAATGATTCGAGGGTGTGGTCTGTGAGCTTGCCGAACTTGCTGTGTCCCCATCCTGTGAGCAGGATGTCCTTGCCGAACTGGTCTTTCAAGCTCATGCGCTTGCTCCTTCAAATGTGTGTTCTTCAGACGTGAGCGCCACCGTGAACTCCGCCTCGGTCTTGGTGCGGATCTCTTCCACCGTGACTCCCGGGGCGAGGCGCGTGAGCAGGAGGCTCGTGCCGCCGTCGTTGTTTTCAGCGTCCGCCTCGATGTCGAAGACCGCGAGGTCTGTGATGATCCGGTCAACGCACTTCAGCCCGGTCAGCGGCAGCGTGCATTCCGTGACGATTTTGGCCGAACCGTCCTTGGCGTTGTGCTCGGTGAGGACCACCACCCGCGGTGTCCCGGCCACCAAATCCATGGCGCCGCCCATGCCCTTGACCATCTTTCCCGGGATGGTCCAATTGGCGAGGTCACCGCGACCCGAGACCTGCATGGCCCCTAGAATCGCCACCTTCACATGGCCGCCGCGGATCATGCCGAAGGACGTGGCGGAATCGAAAATGCTTCCACCCGCTGTGATGGTGACGGTCTGCTTACCCGCATTGATCAGGTCCGCGTCCTCCTCGCCCTCATAAGGGAACGGGCCCATGCCGAGCAGGCCATTCTCGCTTTGGAGAACCACCCGCACGCCGTCGGGCAGGTTGTTGGCCACCAAGGTGGGGATGCCGATGCCGAGGTTGACGTAGTCGCCGTCGTTCAATTCTTCAGCCGCAATGGCGGCCATCTGGTCCCGTGTCCAGGCCATGATGTGTGCTCCTTATTCTCTTAGACCGTTAGCGCTTCTCTAGACCGTGAGCGCTTCGCGCCGCGGGCGGACTGTGCGCTGTTCGATGTCCTTAACCCGCGTGCTGGCCTGCACCAGCCTCTGGACGAAGACGCCGGGCGTGACAATGTGATTGGGGTCGAGCTCGCCCGGTTGCACAATGACCTCCGCCTCAGCGATGGTGACGGCGCTGGCTGTTGCAACCACAGGGTTGAAGTTCCTCGCCGTGTAGCGGTAGATCAGGTTTCCATCCGTGTCAGCAGTGTGGGCGTGGACCAGCGCGACGTCGGCGGTGATGGCGCGCTCGCGGACGTACGTCACGCCGTCGAACTCTTCCAGCGGCTTGCCTTCGGCAACCAGGGTGCCCACGCCTGTCCGTGTATAGAAGGCGGGGATGCCGGCACCGCCAGCGCGGAGGCGCTCGGCGAGGGTGCCTTGCGGGGTGAATTCGACGTCGAGCTTGCCGGCGAGATACTGCTCGGCAAACAGCTTGTTCTCGCCGACGTACGAGGCGATGACTTTCCTGACCTGGCCCGACTCGATCAGCACGCCGAGCCCCTTGCCATCCACACCCATGTTGTTGGAGACGATGGTGAGATCCTTGGCGCCCGACTCCCGGACGGCATCGATCAGGTCGGCGGGGATGCCACTGAGGCCGAAACCCCCGACGGCGATGGTCAGGCCGTCTGCCATCAGGTCATGGAGCGCTTCGGTTGCGCTGGCGTGCATCTTCGACATTGGAACTCCTCTTTGAGTCTTTGTTGTGGAAGTATCCACGTTGTGGACTGGTTATCTGTAAAGGAGCCTAGGAGTGATCCCTGCTGTGGTCAACGGCTTCAGTGCTTGGCTACTCACGCTGTGGACTGTAGACTCAATCGCGTCCATATTGTGGACGAAATCTTCAGGAGGCTTTGTGGCCGAACAGAAATCCACCCAAAACCCGATGCAGGGTGCCCAGGTTGTGGGCCGTGTTGCCCTGCTGCTGAGGCTGGTGGGACGCAAACCCGAGGGGACGTCGTTGGCCGGATTGGTTCGTGAGTCAGGGCTGACACGGCCAACCGTGCACCGGCTGCTGACGTCGCTGGCTGCGGAGGGATTGCTGGAACACGATTCAGCCGCGGGGAAGTGGGTTCTTGGTCCGGAAATCTTCCTCCTGGGATCGGTAGCGGCGGCACGCTTCCCCATGGAGGACATTGCCCGGCCCAGCCTGCGCCGCCTCGCCGCCGAAACTGGCGAGAGCGCGTTCTTCTCCATCCGACGCGGCAACGAAACCGTCTGCGTGTTGCGCGAGGAAGGCTCGTTCCCGGTGAGGTCCTTCGTGCTGCATGAAGGCGTACGTTTTCCTTTGGGAGTTGCCTCGGCAGGAACGGCCATCATGGCCTTCCTGCCCACCGACGAGCAGGAAACCCTGCTTGAGAACTGGCCTGCGCACGCTGGCGACTTTGCCATGGGCCATTCCGTTGACGTGGTGCGGAACAACCTTGAGCGCACGCGGCTGGCGGGCTACTCCGTGAACCCGGGGCTGATCCTTGAAGGAAGCTGGGGGATGGGCGCGGCCGTCTTTGACCAACAGGGGCGGCCGGCATGGGCCCTTTCTTTGACGGGGATCGAACCACGGTTCCGTCCTGATCGACAGGAATTCCTCGGCAAATTGCTGCTCGAGGAAGCTCACCGAATGACCGCGAGACTGCAGGGATCCTGACCCAAATAGGGGACAGCACATGCTGCAATGAGAGCCCAGTGGACCGTTTGCTGTCCCCTAGTTGGGTTGGCGCAGGTCCAGACGCATCAGCACCCTCGGGAATCCGTTGAGGACGGACGTCGTTTCGGCGACCTTGGTGAAGCCGGCGTGCTCGAACAGCCTGCGGGTCCCCACGTACGCCATGGTCAGATCCACCTTGTTGCCCTTGTTGTCCACGGGGTAGCCCTCAACGGCTGGCGCGCCATGGCTCTCTGCGAAGTCAATTGCACCCTGCAGCAACTTGTGCGAAATGCCCTTGCCGCGATGCCCGGGTCGCACCCTGATGCACCAGACGGACCACACATCGGCGTTGTCCACGTGGGGGATCTTTCGGTTCGTCGCAAAACTGGTGTCGGCCCGGGGGTGGACGGCAGCCCAACCCACTACTTCGCCGCCGTCGTACGCAAGAACGCCTGGCGGCGGATCCTCCGCAACCAGCTTTTCGACGAACTTTCCCCGCTCCTCCCGCTGGAGCTCGAGGTTCTGCTTCGACGGAATCCGGTAACTCAGGCACCAGCACACATTGGCGTCCGGACGTTTGGGGCCGACGATGGTTTTCACGTCCTCGAACACCGTTGCCGGGCGAACCTCGATTCCCATGCCGCCCATCCTGTCACCGCCGCCCAACTCTTCGCTAGACTGGCGGACGTGATGACCGGATCGGGCACCTGCCCTGCACGGATTGGCTACCCGGCCGAACTCTGACATGTGCCAGCGCTGCGCGCGCTCCTCCCCGTGGATTGATGACCCTGAAACCCATCGAACGAAATCCACACAACAAGGAGTCATGCATGCCCGCCCTTTTTAACCACACCATCATCGCGTCCACCGATCGCGTCGCTTCCGCCGAGTTCTACCGGTCCATCCTCGAAGCGGACGAAGCACCCAGCTGGGGGCCCTTCACCAACCTGACTTTAGCTGGCGGCGTAATGCTCCAGTTCGCCGAGCCCCCGGTTGAGATCCAGATGCAGCACTACGCCTTCCTGGTTGACGATCAGCATTTTGACCGGGCCTATCAGCGGCTGGTGAGTGCCGGCGTCGAGCATTGGGCGGATCCGCAGATGACCCGTCCAGGCGAGACCAACACCGAGCACGGTGGCCGAGGCGTCTACTTCAAGGACCCCTCGGGCCACGCGCTGGAGCTGATCACGAAGCCGTATTTCTAAGGATGAAGCGGAAGCTGGATAGGGGGCCGCGGCGTGGAGGGCATCGCGAAGCGGGCACGGCCCCCTATCCAGCTTCCAGCGGAGCACTATCCGAATGTGAAGGAGTACGCCTGGATGCCCTGTGGGATCTTGACTTCCAGCTTGCCCTCGTGGATCCCGGAGTCGTCCACGATCTGATAGAGCGTCGGCGTCCCTGAGACCGCTACGGACGTGGTCTTCCCATCCCGGACAACGTCGATCATGCCTTCACCACTGACCACGATGTACACCTGCTTGGCGTGGTAATTCAGGGCAATGGAAGAACCGGCGCTGGCAGGGGTGATGGATTGCGTTCCGAGATCCCACGAACCCTTCAAGGAAAAGCTGTCACCGGGCTGGTCGGCCGGCGTTGAATACAGTCCCACCCCGGCTTTATAGGGTTCCGTGCCCGCATAGTTGACCTTCTTGGTGGTGCCCAAGTACGTCTCCGGAGTGGTGGCACCTGCTACCGGGCCGTCGTCGGACGCTTCAATGGCCGCAGGGAGCGCCGCTGAAGGGTTCGCCTCTTGCAGGAGTTCGCGGATCAGCTTCTCGGTGGTCTGGTAGCCGCCCTCGCCGAACTTGATGTGACGGACTGTTCCCTCGGAATCGATCAGATAGTGGGCTGGCCAGTAGCGGTTGCGGTAGTTGGTCCACGTGGAGAGGGTGTTGTCGATGGCCACCGGGTAGGTGATGCCGAGGTCCTGCGCGCCGGACATGACATTGCGGGTCTCTTTCTCGAACGCGTACTCGGGGGAGTGGACACCGATGATTTCCAGGCCGGAGTCCTTGTACTTGCTGTACCAATCGGTGAGATGCGGAACGGAGCGCTGGCAGTTGATGCAGGAATAGGCCCAGAAATCCACCAGGACCACCTTGCCTTTGAGGTCCTTCAAGTTCACGGCCTGACCGCCGGGGGTGTTGAACCACTCCTGGATGCCCTTGATATCCGGCGCCGTCCCGCACGATTCCAGATCGATGGAGCCGTTGCTGCACTTGTCCAGCTCGCGGTTTTGGTCATTTACCAGGCCACCAAGATCCAGGGCCTTCTTCACGGCCTCGTTGTCCTGGACCTGCTCCTGGAGTGTGGAGGTGTAGTCGGGCACGAGTTTCTGCAGCAGCTGCGGGAGGTTCAACACCAGGCCGATTGCGAGGGCGATCATCATGACGCCACCGGCGATGCGGATCTTGCGCTGGTTCTTCCGGAAGGCCTTGACGCGCTCTGCGACGCGGCGGCCAGCCAGCGCGAACACCAGCAGCGGAACGGCTGCGCCGAGGGCAAACGTCAACGTGAGGACTATGGTTTCGGGGCCCACCTGGCCGGTGGCGCCGGCCACGGCAATGGCGGCAAGCACTGGTCCTGCACAGGGGACATAGACGACGCCGAGCGCCAGTCCCAGCACCAGGCCGCCGTTTTCGGTGCCTACTTTGCGCTGCGGGATCCAGGAGAACGGCTTCTCCAGGATGTGCTGGAAGCGGTCGAAAATGAGGCCGCAACCAATGAGCACCAGCACCACCAGCCCGATCCATCGAAGCAGGTCCTGCGGCAGGTTCACCAAGGTCAGCAGGAACGAGCCCACCAGCGTGAAGGTGCTGAAGCTGATCACCAGGCCCAGGATCACTAAGTACGGACGCCAGCTAGTTACAGTGCCTTTGCGCGCCGCCTGCACACCTCCGGAAAGAAAGATGACCGGCAGGACGGGCAGGATGCAGGGCGAAATACCTGTAATCAGCCCACCCAGCAGGCCGATAAGTGCTAATTGCAGCATTGCGTCTCCCAACGTCGCCGGACCGGCCGTGAAGGGTGCCGGCTCCGGAATATCTGTAGGCAGTTCGTAGCTGATGCCGCGATGGCTTGGTTTGGAAACTTTTTCAATCCGCACCCATCCACACCGGTGCGACCTCCGAATAGCTGGTGAGGCACAAGCTGCCGGCGACGCGGAAGCAGCGCCGGGCAGCCAGTGCCCACACCCAATGGACCCAATGCCCTGGTTCCACGAACAAGGAGAATGACATGTTGTCCACAAAGCGCCCCGCCCTCGCCTTCGTTGGCCTCACTGCAGCCGCCCTTCTCGGACTCACGGCTTGTGGTGGTTCAAGCAGCTCCAGCACGCCTTCGTCGTCATCCCCTGCGCCGGAGATGACGTCCTCGGCACCGGCGCCGTCGGCTTCTGCCATGAGCAACGCCGCCATGGATCCCGCCCGTGATCTTGTTGGCCCCGGCTGTGCCGGTTACGCCGCCCAGGTTCCGGATGGTGCCGGTTCGGTAGTGGGAATGGCCCAGGACCCCGTTGCCGTAGCCGCTTCGAACAACCCGCTCCTGAAGACTTTGACTGCCGCTGTTTCAGGCAAGCTCAACCCGAAGGTGGATCTGGTCTCCACTCTCAACGGCAGCGAATTCACCGTCTTTGCACCTGTTGACGATGCGTTCGCCAAGATTGACCCCGCCACCATTGAGACTCTCAAGACGGACGATGCCCTGCTGAGCAAGATCCTCACTTACCACGTAGTCCCTGGCCAGCTGAGCCCGGAACAGATCGTCGGTACGCACAAGACAGTCCAGGGCGGCGAAGTGACCGTTGGCGGCAGCAAAGGTGCCCTCACAGTTGACGGCGCCAACGTGATTTGTGGTGGCGTCCACACGGCCAACGCAACGGTTTACCTGATCGACTCCGTGCTGATGCCCAAGTAACCTGCCAGTCCGCAAACAACAAAGCAGGCGCCGGGATCCCGGCGCCTGCTTTGTTGTGTTGGAAATTAGTAGTCAGCGCTTGCCTAAGTCGCTATTTACGTAGGAGCCCTGGACGGTGGCGGTGCTTCCACAAGTGCAACCACCGTCAACCTGGAGCTTGACCGTTACGGGTTTCGTTGCATCCAGGGTGAAGCTCACGGTGTCTCCGGAATCAGTGGAGACACGGAGAGTGCTTTCTTGTTCATGGGTTTGAGTCATGGCGGGATACCTTACTTGTCGGTTGGGTCGGTCCGGGGAGACTGAACCCTGGGGATGCTTCCGGTCGGAGTTCCGCCGGGACAGTCGGAGTCAGGGCAGTCCTCCGCACACTCGTGCCTGGTCACCAGGTCAAATTGAACGCCCCGATGTTGTTCCACGCCCGTACGAATCGCGCGTTCAACAACGGATGTCGCCAAGCGCTTATGCAGTGACAGCGGATCACGGCGCAGGTCCTTCGTGAGGGCGAAACAGAGCAGCAGCATGACGATGACGAACGGTAGCGCGGCAACAATCGTGACTCTTTGAAGTCCGGCCAAAGCCTCGGATGGTTCGTCGCCGCCAGCCAGGAGCATGACCGCTGCTACTGCGCCGGTAAGGCTTCCCCAGAAGATCACTACTCCACGCCGGGGGTGTTCTGCTCCGTTGGAGCTGAGCGATCCCATGACGATGGACGCCGCGTCGGCACCAGTGATGAAGAAGATTGCCACCAGCACCATGGCCAGCACGATGACTGCGGCCGTGGCCCAGCCGGGCATGCCAAGGTTCTTGACGAGATCGAAGAGTGCGCCGTCGAAATTGACGGAGGGCACACCGTTGGCCATGGTCACCAAACCGGGTGTGCCGGCCTTGTCAGCTTCCTGCTGGACGTGGAAGGCAGCCCCACCGAAGATACCGAACCAGATAACGCTGACGATGCTTGGCACCAGCAGAACGCCGGTGACGAACTGGCGGATGGTTCGGCCGCGGCTGATGCGTGCAATGAACATGCCGACGAAGGGCGTCCAGGAGATCCACCAGGCCCAGTAGAAAATGGTCCAACTGGTCATCCAGCTACGCAGTGCTTCGTCGCCGACCGCCTCTGTCCTGGAGGACATCTCTGCCAGGTCCCGGGCGTAGTCGCCGATGGCTGAAGGGATCAGGTTGAGGATGAACAAGGTGGGGCCTGCAACAAACACTATGAGTGCCAGGACGACTGCCAGCACCATGTTGATGTTGGACAGCCACTGGATGCCGCGGCTGATGCCGGAGACTGCGGATGCGACGAAGCAGAAGGTGAGGATGGCGACGATCACCACGAGTACCGGGGTGCCGATCTCGCCTACCCAACCGTTGGAGGTCATGCCGCTGCCGATCTGAAGGGCACCGAGGCCCAGGGAGGCGGCGGTGCCGAACAGGGTGGCAAAGATGGCCAGGATGTTGATGAATTTCCCGAGCGGGCCTTCCACCATCCTGATGCCGAAGAGCGACGTGAACGCTGCGGAGACCAGCTGCCTGCGACCCAAACGGTAGGTGCCGTAGGCCATGGCAATGCCCACTACTGCATACATGGCCCATGGGTGCAGGGTCCAGTGGAAGATCGAGGTGGCCATGGCCGTCTGGATGGCAGCAGGGGTGCGGCCGTCCACAGTGCCCGGTGGTGGCGAGATGTAGTGGTAGAGCGGCTCAGCCACGCCATAGAACATGAGCCCGATGCCCATGCCGGCGGCGAACATCATCGCTACCCAGGAGACGGTACGGAATTCCGGCTTCTCGCCGTCCTTGCCAAGCGGGATGTTGCCGAACTTGCCCAGGGCGAGCCAGAGGACGAAGACGACGAACAAGGAGGCAAGAACCATGAAGAGCCAGCCGGTGTATTCCATGACCCAGTTCAGGGCGCCTTTGGAAGTTTCGGAGAGGCTGTCCCGGCCGACGAAGCCCCAGACCACGAAGGCGACGGCGATGGCGCCCGTGATTCCGAAGGTGACTTTGTCGAGCGTAAGTTTCTGGTTCCGGCGGGCAGTAACTGCCTGCTCGGTCCTGGCATGGCGCAGTTCTTCAAGGATCTGTGCGTATTCCTCAGTATCCGGCAATGTTTCTGCGCCTCCGTCCTCATCGTCGAGGACTGCGGGGTTGGTTTCGTCCGGGGAGACGCTGATGACGTCCCCGGAGTTTTCCAGGCGGTTGGTTCTACGTGATGAAGGAGTGTCGGCCAGGTTATCCGTGGCGGGCACTTCCTCGGGAGTTAGAGGCTTTAGATCACTATTTATAGCCATGAGCGGGTCCTTTGCTCGGCGAGTCATGGGCTTGGGTTTATACATGGCCCTGGAGGGTGGGAGCGGGTAGAGGGTTGGGGGCTTCGTCCGACTCCATGACCATCATTTGTGGAGCAGTATCAAGTCGGAGCGCCTGCCCCGAATCGAGCTCACTGATGGGGCAGGCCTTGTGCATGGTGCACCTCTTTTGGTCGGCGAACGGGATTTGTGGTCGCTTAGGCTTAGTCGCCTTCTTGCGTCTCGCAAGGATCAACAGTTCTCGCGTTATGCAACAGAGTGCGCCCCGTCACAGGTCAATGTCAAGGTGTTTCTTTTCCACTTCAGGCATCTTGACACTCGCCCCGAGGCGCCTCAGGCAGTTGCGCATGGTGGTTACTGTTGCGTAACAAGCGACATTCAAGGCGAAAAATGGGCACGCTAGCGACGCCAGCCAGCTTTACTTGAAGGCGTGCATTACGCGGCGGGCTCGGCGGGTAGCGCCTAGCGGCGTCGGTAGCCCATCTTGGCGCTGATGGCCAGGCCAGCCTCGCGGAGGGCCTCTATGAGCCCTGGCTGCTCCTCAGGAGCAAAACGGAAGGCAGGGCCGGAGATACTCACTGCGGCGATGACACTGCCCATGTGGTTGAAGATAGGCACGGCCACGGCCGTCAGGCCGATTTCGAACTCTTCATGGACCACCGCGTAGCCGTTCCGCGCGACGTCGAGCAGTTGCTTCTCCAGCTCCCCACGGTTGGTGATGGTTCGGGGTGTGCGGGCTGGGAGTCCGACGGTCTTAAGAACTTGGTTCCGTTCGTCAGCTGTCAGCGCAGCCAGGAGCACTTTGCCGCTGGACGTGGCATGCAGTGGCGTCAGGCTGCCCACCCAGTCGTAGGTGGCAAGCGTTGAGGGGCCCATGGCTTGATCCACGTTGACGGCATAGTTGGATCGAAGCACAGCAAGGTTGACAGTTTCCTTGAACTCAGCCGCGAGCGCTTCCAGTACTTCCCTTGCCTCGCGCACCACGCTCAGCCTGCCGGGGATGGATGTTGCCAGCCGGAGGATTCCGAAACCCAGCTGGTACTTGCCCCTCTCATTGTTCTGCCGGACAAGGTCGCGGTTAACCAGCGAGCCCACAAGCCTGGACACCGTGGATTTGTGGACGCCCATCTCGTCAGCAATTTCACTGACACCGGCGTCGCCTTCGCGGGCGAGGATTTCCAGGATTTGGAGCGCGCGGTCCACCGACTGGACGCCTCCGCCCTGGGCGTCTGCGTCCTTCTCGATGTCCGGATTGTTAGCTGGGGCCATGATGCCTCGTGTCGTTGTCCCAAGCAGGTGGTCCGGGCCGTAAAGCCCTGCCCGGCCTGCTCCTCGTCTTTCCTCATCCTAGTCCGACACGGACACGGGCCCGGCACATAAACCCGCAGAAGGGGCGGTCAGATCCCGACCAAAGCCTCCTCCCTGGCCACCTTGCGGGGGCGGACCAGTCTGTCACGTCCGGCGTAGACGTTGAGGCTGTGTCCGCGGCTGAAGCCAACCAGTGTCACGCCGGTCTCAGTGGCGAGGTCCGCGGCAAGGCTGGAGGGCGCGCTCACGGCGGACAGGACGGGGATGCCGGCGAGGGCGGCCTTCTGGACAAGCTCGAACGATGCCCGTCCTGAAACCTGCAGGACCAATCCCGTCAGTGGCAGCAGATCCTGCCGCAATGCCCAGCCCACCACTTTGTCCACGGCGTTGTGGCGGCCCACGTCCTCCCGCAAACAGAGGAGTTCCGGCGTTGCGCCGTCCACCCTGAAGAGCCCGGCCGCGTGGACGCCACCGGTCCTGTCGAACACTGCCTGGGCTTCCCGGAGGCGTTCGGGCAGTTCGGCCAGGATGTCAACGGGAACCCGCAGCCCGTCCTGGGCGGGGTCGAAGTGGAGGGTCTTGCGGACGGCCTCGATGGAGTCCGTCCCACAGATGCCGCACGAGCTGGAGGTGTAGACGTGGCGCATGGTGTCCGGCATTTGTACGTCTGAGCGAAGCTGGGCCTCCACCACATTGAACGTCTGCGTCCCGTCCTTCTCGCCGGCGCAAAAACGCAGGGAGATCAGCTCGGACTGGCTGCGGATGATGCCTTCGGACACCAGGAACCCGGCCACCAGGTCAAAGTCGTCTCCCGGAGTCCTCATGGTCACGGCGAAGGAGCGGCCGCCGATCCTGATTTCCAGGGGCTCCTCGGCAGCCAGGACGTCTTCCTTGAACCGCACCGGATATTCGGTACCTGTCCCGTCGAGATGGAAGCGGTGGATCTTCCGGCGCTGTGTCATCCGTGCCATGGTGCGTACCTTCCTGGCTGGTTGGGGAAATCGATGGTTGCTTGCGCCTGCGACCAAGCGCTTGACCAGGCGCTTGTCCAGACACTTGACCAGGCGCTTGTCCAGGGCAGCGGCATGACCGGGACGGGTTCGCCTGCCTCCACTCCGTCAGGGGGAACGGCCATGAAGCCGTCGGCCCAAGCCAGCCCGCGCATCATGCCGGGGCCTGTATGTGAAGCAGGAAAGGCAAGGCCGTGGACAAAGGTGCACGGAATGAGTTGTGTCCGGCCTGGGCCCGGATCAATGTCCGCCCCGGACGTAAGGTGGCCGGCTATTTGGAAAGGACGGTTTTGGAGGGCAGCCAGCAGTGGCTCACCGATGGTCATGAGGGCCATCATGGCGGCCAGGGGGTTGCCTGGGAGGCCGATGATGAAGCGGCCGTCCGGAAGTTCAGCCAGTACCGCAGGATGCCCCGGGCGCATGGCGACGCCGTCGAGCAGTAAGCGCCCACCGAGCGCGGCCACTGCAGTGCGGAAGTGGTCGGTTCCGGATTTCCCAGTGCCGCCGGTGGTGATCGTGACATCGGGGCGTTCACCTCCGAGCGGCCCGTCAAGTGCGGACAGCCACTCTTCGTAGGAGTCGCCGATCCGTTGCTGGCTGCCTGGAATTCCGCCCAGCTGGGAAATCACTGCGCCGAGTTGTGGGCCGAAAGTGTCGCGCACCTGCCCCGCTGCCGGCACACCCGAGGTCACCACCTCGGAGCCGGTAAGTACGACGGCGACCCGCGGCTTGCGTTGTACCTGCAGTTCGTCGTGGCCTGCTACGGCAGCAAGGGCAATGTGGGCAGGATTAAGGAGTGCGCCGGCGGGTACGAGGACGTTACCGGCTCGGGCTTCTTCACCGGCTGGCCGTATGTGCCGGCCGGGGAGCGTCTCGCCGGGTTTCGCGTCTGGTCTCAGTGAGAGCTGCAGCCCGTATCCGGCGTCGAGGACCTCTCCGCTCTCTTTCCGAAGTATCGCCTCGGCGCCTTCCGGAACCAGGCCACCGGTGGCAATGACGCTGGCTTCTCCCGGTGATAGCGGCAGCCCCGCCGTCGTGATCTTCCACGGTCCTCTGCCGTGAATGGCCCAGCCATCCATGGCAGAGGACGCGTAGTGCGGAAGGTCCTGCTGCGCCGTCACGTCACTGGTGAGCACGTATCCGATCGCCTCCGCCAGTGGCACGGACGCCGACGCAAGCGGAACAGCGCAATCGAAGGCCAGCTGCCGTGCTTCAGACCACGTCGGGGCAGGCATCCGCTCGCACGGCACATGGGACGTTGGCGACGTGCCGCCGATGATTTCCTGTGCGAGCATGGATGCCCCCTTCCTGGTGTTTTTGCGTACTAAGCCTTTACGTAACCGTTCGGGTTCAGTACGAACTTTGTTGCCGCTCCGGCGTCGAATTCGGCGTAGCCGCGGGGAGCGTCCTCAAGCGGGATGGCTTGCGCATTGACTGCCTTGGCGATCTGGACCTTGTCGTGGAGGATGGCCATCATCAATTGGCGGTTGTACTTCATCACCGGGCACTGTCCCGTGGTGAAGGACAAGGACTTTGCCCAGCCGGTGCCTAGCGAGAGCGAGAGGGAGCCGTGCTTGGCTGCTTCATCGATTCCGCCCGGATCGCCCGTGACATAGAGGCCCGGGATGCCCAGGGAACCACCGGCTGCGGTGATATCCATGAGGGAGTTCAGCACGGTGGCCGGAGCCTCGTGCGAGGCGTCCCGTCCGTGGCCGCGGGCCTCGAAGCCAACGGCGTCCACGCCGCAATCCACTTCCGGCACCCCGAGGATCTGCAGGATCTGCTCCTTCGGGTCGCCGTTGGAAACGTTGACCGTTTCGCAGCCGAACGAGCGCGCCTGTGCAAGCCGGTCTTCGTTCATGTCGCCCACAATCACGACTGCGGCGCCAAGCAACTGGGCGCCGACGGCGGCAGCCAGACCCACAGGGCCGGCACCCGCGACGTACACCGTGGACCCTACGCCCACCCCGGCCGTAACGGCGCCGTGGAAGCCGGTGGGGAAGATGTCCGAGAGCATGGTCAGGTCCATGATCTTTTCCAGGGCCTGATCGCGGTCCGGGAAGCGCAGCAGGTTCCAGTCGGCGTAGGGAACCAGCACGTACTCGGCCTGTCCACCTACCCAGCCGCCCATGTCCACATAGCCGTAGGCGCTGCCGGGGCGGTCAGGGTTGACGTTGAGGCAGATACCGGTCTTTTGCTCTTTGCAGTTCCGGCAGCGGCCACAGGAAATGTTGAACGGCACCGAGACGATGTCGCCCACCTTGATGAACTCGACGTCGGGACCCACCTCCACGACTTCGCCGGTGATTTCGTGGCCGAGGACCAGATCCTGCGGGGCTGTGGTGCGGCCACGGACCATGTGCTGATCGGAACCGCAGATGTTGGTGGTTACAGTGCGGAGGATCGCGCCATGCGGTACCTTCCGGCCGACGTTGGCCGGGTTGACGCCCGGTCCGTCCTTGAGTTCGAACGTCGGGTAGTCAGTGTTGATGATTTCGACTACGCCGGGTTCCTTGTAGGCGACTGCTCGGTTTCCAGACATGGACACTCCTCCTGGGGCGGGTTGTGGTACGGAAATTGGATCTGCCCAATTGCCCGAGAGCGGTGCTTCGATGAGGAAATACCTCCCCAGGTTTCAGGCCACCGAAGCACCATTCACGGACAATTGGACAGTTTTGCCTAATATTTCTGGCTAATGTTCTTGGCTAAAGCCCAGCCGCGCCCTGGAGCTGGACTGCTGCTCCTGCGGATGCGACCGTGTGGTCGTTCTCCACGGTGCTGCCGCTGACGCCGATCGCACCGATCACAGTGCCGTCCTCCCCGCGCAGGGGGATGCCTCCCGGGAAGGTGATGAGTCCTCCGTTGGACACCTCGATGTTGTAGAGCGGTCCTCCAGGCTGCGAAAGCTCGCCGATTGCCCCCGTTGGCATGTCGAAGAAACGGGCGGTGCGTGCTTTCTTGATGGAAATGTCGATGCTGCCCAGCCACGCCCCGTCCATGCGGGTGAAGGCCTTGAGGTTGCCACCGGCATCCACCACGGCGATGTTCATGGCAGTCCCGGTTTCACGGGCGGCGTCGCGGGCTGCGACAAGTACGGCATCTGCTTGGACTTGGGTGATGTCAGACATTGTTTCTCCGTTGATTGATGTCTTCTTGACGAGATGGTCCTTGGCGGGTTTGGAACTCTGGTTGCGAACCGGCCATCTGATATCTCTGCGCAACTAGGAAAGATATATCAGTCACATACTATGGCACGCATCACACTGTGTCCAGAGCCTTTCAAGCCCGTTCGAGGCGGACTATGACGGACTTGGACGTCGGCGTCCCACTGGTATCGGCAACAGAGTCCAGCGGTACAAGGACGTTCGTTTCCGGGTAGTAGGCAGCGGCGCACCCCTTGGGAGTGGAGTACGCGACGATGCGGAAGTCTTCTGCCCGGCGCTCGGTTCCCTGGAATTCAGAAACCAGGTGGACCATGTCACCGTCGGCAAAGCCCAGCTCGGCGATGTCGGACGCGTTGATGAGGACTACCCGCCGGCCGCCGTGGATGCCGCGGTAGCGGTCGTCCTTGCCGTAGATGGTGGTGTTGTACTGGTCGTGTGAGCGCAGTGTTTGGAGCACCAGCCGGCCCGCCGGGACCTTGATGTATTCAAGCTCGTTGCCTGTGAAGTGCGCTTTGCCTGACGCGGTATCGAACTTCCTGGCATCGCGCGGTGGGTGCGGCAGCACGAAGCCGCCCGGGTGCTGGATCCGATCTTCGAAGTTCTCGAAGCCATCGAAGACGGCCTCGATGTGTTTGCGGATCAGTGAGTAGTCATCACGCATCGACAGCCACGCGGCCTTGGGGGTGTTGGGGAGGCGCACGGTGCCGTCGGTGAAGAGCCGGTGGGCAAGGTTGCAGACAATGGCTACTTCCGAGTGGAGGTGCTCGCTTGCGGGCTTGAGGCGCCCGCGGGATGCATGGACCGCGCTCATGGAGTCTTCCACCGTGACCCTCTGGTCACCGGTCCGCTGGGTGTCTTTCTCGGTGCGTCCGAGGGTTGGCAGAATCAACGCCCGACGACCCGTGGACAGGTGCGAGTGGTTCAGCTTGGTGGAGATCTGGACGCTCAATCCTGTGTTGGCCAGCGCTTGTTCCGTGACGTCCGAATCAGGGGCGGCGCGAACAAAGTTTCCTCCCATTCCCATGAAGAAGCGGACCTTTCCGTCCCGCATGGCACGGATGGCGGCAACAGTGTCATAGCCGTGCTCCCGTGGTGAGAGGAACGCGAACTCGTTGTCCAGACGGTCGTGGAATTTCTCCGGCATCTTCTCGAAGATGCCCATGGTGCGGTCGCCCTGGACGTTTGAGTGGCCGCGCACCGGGCAAACTCCTGCGCCGGGCTTGCCGATGTTCCCCTGAAGCAGCAGGACGTTAACGACGTCGCGGAGGGTGGGTACCGAATGTTTGTGCTGGGTCAGTCCCATGGCCCAGCACACGATGGTGGCGTTGGAGGCCAGGAGCCGTTCGCCGGTGGAGTGGATTTGCTCCAGGGTGAGGCCTGTTGCTTCCACGATGTCGTCCCACTGCACTTTTTCCAGGAAACGCAGGTATTCGTCGATGCCCACTGTGTGGTCCTCGATGAACCTGTGGTCCAGGACGGTTTCCAGGCCCGGGGTCTTGCGGCCCGCGGCTTCAGCCTCCACAAGGTACTTACCCAGGCCCTGGAAGAGGGCCTGATCGCCGCCGGCACGGATCTGCAGGAAGTCATCCGTCAGTTGGGTCCCTTGAATCATGCCTGCCACGTGCTGCGGGTTTTCAAAGTGCAGGAGTCCGGCTTCGGGCAGGGGATTGACGGACACGATGACCGCGCCGTTCTTCTTGGCCTTCTCCAGGGCGCTGAGCATGCGGGGGTGGTTGGTACCTGGATTCTGCCCAGCCACGAAGATCAGTGACGCCGTCTCCAGGTCGGTCAGGCTTACCGAGCCCTTGCCGATGCCGATGGTTTCCACCAGCGCGGAGCCCGAGGACTCGTGGCACATGTTGGAGCAGTCCGGAAGGTTGTTGGTGCCAAGGCCGCGCACCAGGAGCTGGTAAACGAAGGCGGCCTCGTTGGAGGTTCGGCCGGATGTATAGAAGACGGCCTGATCGGGGTGGTCCATGCCCCGGAGCTCCTCCGCCATGAGGTCATAAGCCTTGTCCCATTCGATGGGCGTGTAGTGGGTGGCGCCCTCATCGAGGAACATCGGGTGGGTCAGCCGGCCCTGCTGGCCCAGCCAGTAGTCATCGCGCGTCTTCAATTCAGCTACGGAGTGCTGGGCAAAGAACTCAGGCGTGACGCGGCGCCGGGTAGCTTCCTCGGCGACGGCCTTGGCCCCGTTCTCGCAGAACTCTGCTGCATTGCGCTTCTCGTGTTCCGGCCAAGCGCAGCCCATGCAGTCGAATCCGTCGATCTGGTTCACTGCCAGCAGCGTTTGCACGCTTCGCACCGGGCCCATTTGTTCCAGGGAGATCTTCAGTGCGTTGGCAACGGCTGGAATGCCGACAGCCTTTGTCTTGGGTTTGGTGACGGTCAGCTTTGACTCGTCGATGTTTTCACGGGGGGCTTTGGAAGCCATGCGATCTTCCCTTCAAATCTGGGTAGGCGGCTGAGGTCGTTGAAGCTGTAGACGTGGATGCCGGCAAACAGCGGATGCCCGTCGAGGGCCTGATGAACGTCCCGGATCAGGCCGGAGCTGTCATAGCGCATGACATCACCACCGCGCAGGAGTGCCTTGGCCATTCCTGTGCCGCGGGCCAGCTTGAGTGAGCGTCCCACACCTAATCGTGCACCCATGGCCAGCAGCTTCTGCACGGACACCGGCCCGGGAACGCCGACCCACACGGGAAGCCGGGACCCGGCTCGGTGCAACTCCTGCAGGTATGAGCTGATGGATTCCGCCGAAAAGCACATTTGCGTGACCATGGACGACGCCATGGGTGACTTGCCGGCCAGGCTGCTCCGCAACTGTTCTTCGCTTAGTTGTGGGTGGCCTTCCGGGTAGCCGGCGATGCCAAGGGAGAAATCTTCCGAGAATGCCTGGATGTCTTCCATCAGCTGGCCGCTCCAGGAATACGGGCCGGCAGGCGCACTGCGGTCCCCGGCAATGAGGAAGAGCTCCCGGACGCCCTCATCGCGCAATTGATGCAGGAACAGGTGCAGCTCTGCCTGGTTGGCAATGCTCCGCGCTGCCAGGTGCGGGACCACGTGGTAGCCCAGCCGGGCAAGCTCAATCGACGCAGCGACCGTCCTGGCCGGACCGTGATGCGGCAGGCAGGTCACGCTGACCATCCCTGGCGCCTCGTAGGCGGGAGGCAGTCGCCGGGCAAGGTCAGCGGAGGGACTGACCTCCAGGCGGATCGGCGTTTCCATGGCTAGCCAGCGGTTCCCGAAACCAAGGCCGGCTTCTCCAGAAGCCGTGCTTGTGCGCGGGCCGCTTCAGCGGTGTGGAGGAGCAGCAACGCCGTGGTGACTGAACCCACCCCGCCGGGCACCGGCGTCAAGGCAGCCGCCACTCCGGTGACACTGGCCTCGTCCACGTCTCCCACCAGGGAACCGTCGGGAAGGACGTTCGTACCGACGTCGATCACTACAGACGCCGACGAAACGTGGCTGCCCGTCAGCAGTCCGGTCCGCCCCGCGGCAACAACCACGACGTCGGCGGGCCGGGTATAGCGCTCAAGCGCCCCTGATTTGGAGTGGCAGATGGTGACCGTGGCGTCCTTTTCGAGCAGCAGCATGGACAGCGGCTTTCCCACCACGGCGGAACGCCCGACGACGGCGACGTTGCGTCCGGCGAGCGGAACCTGGAAATGCTCAAGGAGTTCCACCACGGCCTGTGCGGTTGCAGGGGCGAATGCGGGCTGGCCCACACCGAGGCGGCCAAGGCTGAGCGGGTTGGCGCCGTCAATGTCCTTTTCCGGAGCGATAAGCCCCACAAGCCCGTCCGTTCGAACGCCCACGGGCAGCGGAGTTTGAAGAATAATGCCGTTGACGGAAGGCTCGGCACTGAGGTCTTTCAACACACTCGCCAGTACCTGTTCCGTGGCATCATGCCCAAGGTCCAGGATCCGGCAGCCTATTCCGGCGCGCTCCGCGGCGCGCTCAATGGACCGAACGTACCAGTGCGTGGACTCGTCGTCGGTTGCCACCACCACGGCCAAGGAGGGCCGCTGGCCCTCATATTCAAGGAGACGGGCCTCATCCTGGGCACGCTGTTGGATGAGGGCGGCCAGCCCCTTTCCGGAAAGCACTTCAGTACTCACGCGAGGATCCTTTCGCGGACGCGCTTGACGAGGGAATCGGCCGCGAGGACCACCTTCTCCTCAAGGCCGTCGGTCTGTTCTGCCAAGCGCGAGCGGGCGTCACCATCTTTAATGGCCACTACGTTGATGTCGATGTTGACGCGTGCAGTTGTGGCGGCGGCGCGGGCAGCATCGGCCGCTGCCGCGACGTCGCTGATGACGTTGGGGTTGGCCATGTCAAAGAGTTCCGTGGCGAGTTCCACCACCTCACCGGCAAGCTTGATCAGCTGAGCAGGTGTGTGGGCTGCCTGGACCAGGGCGTCCTGGATGCCGGCAGCGCGCCTGGCTTTGAGTTCCTCGGTTCCGGACGGGAGTTTGTACGAATCAATAACTCGTTGGAAGGCGTGCTCATCGGCGTCCGCTAGGCGCAGCGCTTCGACAATCAGATGGTCCGCGGCGCTGGTGATGCGGGCAACGGGTTCTGCGTGCTGCGCATACTTTTCACCCGTGGTGTACCTGGCCACCATGGCCACCAAGGCGGCGCCCTGGGCAGCGTGAAGGGCGGCTGCTGCACCTCCGCCGGGAGTGGGCTGCCGTGAAGCGAGCCGGGCGAGGTAGTCGTTGATGGTTTCTGAACTGATCATGTGTCTTCCTGGGCTGGTTGACGAAGTAGGGCTGGGGTGACGAAGCAAGGCCGGGCTGAGGTTGAACGGAGTAAGACAGCGGCCCGGACCCCGTTGCGAGGGGATGAGTCCGGGCCGCTGGCCAACTGAAGCGTCCGTCAGGCCTTAGCCGCGGAGCCTGCTCATGGTGGGGTCGTACAGCGGGTCCTGGGTGACCGTCGCCTGGATTCGGCGCCCGAAGTATTCGATCTCCACGGAATCACCAATCGAAACAGCGGCAGGAAGGTAGGCGTACGCAATGGGCTTCTTCACCGAGTAGCCGTAAGCGGCGCTGGTGACGTAGCCAACTGCCTGGTCCTTGTAGAACACAGGTTCCTTGCCCAGCACCAGGCTGCGACCGTCGTCGACCGTCAAGCAGCGCAAGCGACGCGCGGAGCTTTCCTCAGTGCGTCCCTCAAGGGCGGCTTTGCCGACGAAGTTTTCCTTGGTCATCTTTACGGCGAAACCGAGGCCTGCTTCGAAGGGGTCGTGCTCCGTGGTCATATCGGTGCCCCAGGAGCGGTAGCCCTTTTCCAGACGCAGCGAGCTGAAGGCGGCGCGCCCGGCAGCGATGACGCCGAACGGCTGGCCGGCCTTCCACAGCGCATCCCACAAACGCTGTCCATTGTCGGCGCTCGTGTAGAGCTCCCAGCCGAGTTCGCCCACGTAGGACAGTCGCATTGCGGTGACGGTGACGCCGCCGATGGTGACCTTCTTGGAACGGAAGTACTTCAGGCCGTCGTTGGAGAAGTCGTCGCTGCTGACCGTGCTGATGAGGTCACGGGCAAGCGGACCCCACAAGCCGATGCAGCAGGTGCCACCGGTGGTGTCGCGGACCTGCACCCAGTCGCTGGCCGTACCGTTTTCGGTCTGGTGGCGGGCGGCACGCTCGAAGTACGCAGTGTCGATGTTGCCGTTGGCACCCAGCTGGAACGTGTCCTCGCTGAGGCGTGCAACGGTAATGTCGCTTCGGATTCCACCAGCGTGGTCCAGCAGGAGGGTGTAAGTTACGGCGCCCGGCTTCTTGGCCAGGTCTCCGGTGGTGAGTTCCTGCAGCAGTTTCAGGGCGCCCGGGCCGCTGACTTCAAGGCGCTTGAGCGGCGTCATGTCGTACATCGCCACGGCCGTACGCGTCTTCCAGGCCTCGGCCGCAGCAATTGGTGAGCTGAACATGCCGGACCAGGCGTCGCGTGCCGGCGGCTGCCACTCGTCCGGCATTTCCTTCAGCAGTTCCGCGTTGGCTTCGAACCAGTAGGGACGTTCCCATCCTGCGCCTTCCAGGAAGTAGCCTCCCAGCTGCTTGTGGCGGGCGTGGAACGGGCTGACGCGAAGGTTGCGCGGGGAGAGCTTGGGCTGGAGCGGGTGCAGGACATCGTAGATTTCCACGAAGTTCTGCTGGGACGTTTCGCTGACGTATTCAGGCGTCAGCTGGACCTCTTCGAAGCGGTGGATGTCGCAGTCGCCCAGATCAATTTCGGACTTGCCAGTGGTCAGGAGTTCGGCAACGGCGCGGGCGATGCCGGCAGAGTGGGTGACCCACACGGCTTCGGCCACGAAGAACCCGTCCACTTCCTTGGATTCGCCTACCAGCGAGCCGCCGTCAGGGGTGAAGGAGAAGATGCCGTTGAAGCCATCCTCGATTTCGCTTTCCCGCAGTGCCGGCAGGATCTGCTTGGTTGCTTCCCACGCGGGAAGGAAGTCCTCAAGGGTGAAGTCCAGGCGCGAGGGCATGTTGTGTTCGCTGATGCTGCTGGGCTCGTAGCTGCCCAGCTCATCAAGATCCACGGGCATGGGGCGGTGTGCGTAGGAGCCAATACCGTAGCGCTCGCCGTGCTCGCGGTAGTAGAGGTCCTGGTCCTGGTGGCGCAGGATCGGCAGCTGGGCGCCGTTGGGCAGTTCGTTCTTGCCCTTCTGGGCGGGAACCGGGGTGGTCTTCACGTACTGGTGCGCCAGGGGAAGGAGCGGAACGGACATCCCGATCAACTCGCCCACCTTGGCGCCCCAGAAGCCGGCGCAGGAAACTACGATGTCCGCGGGGATCACGCCTTCGGCGGTCTCGACGCCGGTCACGCGGCGGTTTGACTGCTCGATTCCGGTCACCTCAGTGTTGCCGATGTACTTCACGCCGGCGGCTTCGGTGCGCTTGATGAGCAACTGCACGGCGCGGGCTGCAAGTGCCAGGCCATCGGTGGGGACGTGGAGGCCACCAAGGATGTCTTCCTCGTTGATCAGGGGGTAGAGCTCCTTGCATTCCTCGCGGGAGAGGATCTTGCCGTCGATGCCCCACGACTGCGCGTAGCCGAGCTTGCGCTTGAGGTCAGCCAGGCGGGTCTCGGTAGTGGCAACTTCAAGGCCGCCCACCTGGTTGAAGCAGCTCTGGCCATCTTCGGTGAGGGAGAGCAGCTTTTCCACGGTGTACTTGGCAAACAGTGCCATGGACTTGGAAGGGTTTGTCTGGAAGACCAGGCCCGGTGCGTGGGACGTGGATCCTCCGGGCATGTTCAGCGGCCCCTGATCCAGGACGGTGATGTTGTTCCAACCGCGGGTGACCAGTTCGTCGGCGAGGTTGGTGCCGACAATCCCAGCGCCGATGATGACAATGCGAGGCGTCGATGTCATGAAAGTTTCTCCTGCTGAAGTTCGTGTGTGTGGACGGTGGGGAGGGTGGCTTACCGGAAGACGACTGTGCTGGTTTGATCCAGCAGCACGCGGTGTTCGCAGTGCCAGCGGACTGCCCTGGACAGTGCCAGGGCTTCGGCATCCTGGCCCACTGTTGACAGGGCGTTGGGGCCGTAGCTGTGGTCCACGCGGATGACTTCCTGCTCGATGATCGGGCCCTCGTCGAGGTCTGCGGTGACGTAGTGCGCGGTTGCTCCAACGAGCTTCACGCCGCGGTCATAGGCCTGGTGGTAGGGGCGGGCCCCCTTGAATCCAGGGAGGAACGAGTGGTGGATGTTGATGGCCCGGCCCTCAAGGGAGCGGCACAGGTTGTCCGAGAGTACCTGCATGTAGCGGGCGAGCACCACCAGGTCAGCCTTGTATTCATCCACGAGGTCCAAGAGCTTTTGCTCCGCCTCGGCCTTGGTGTCTGGGGTGACCGGGATGTGGATGAAGGGCAGTCCCGCTGCCTCGGCCATGGCGCGGTGGGTCTCGTGGTTGGAAACGACAGCTACGAGGTCTCCGCCCAGGCTGCCGCCGCGCCAGCGGAAGATGAGATCGTTGAGGCAGTGTCCAAACTTGGACACCATGACCAGCACGCGCTTCTTGGTCTGGTCATGGAAGCTGAATTTCATGTCGAAGCGGTCAGCGATTGCACTGAACTCTTCCTCCAGCCGGTCCGCCGAGTATTCGGGGGAGCCGGAAAAGGCGGTGCGAAGGTGCAGCGTCTGGCGGATGCCGTCGTCGAACTGCTGGTGTTCGTCAATGTTGAAGCCGCGCTCAAACAGGAAGGTTGTGACCGCCTGCACGATTCCGGCGCGTTCGACGCACGACAATGTGAGTACGAACTTCTGTGCTTGCTCGTCATTGAGCGCTGCTGGCTGGGGCAAGGTGCTTGTTGGTGAGTCTGTCGCCACGAGGGTCATGTCTCCTCCTTTAGATATATTCTTGGGTCCCGTACTGATATATTAGGATTCGGAATCAGCGTATACTGGTCTCAAGGACAGGTCAATAGGTTTTCGGGAACTGCGGAAAGGGCTGGCACTGTGGCATTTGGAACTCTGGCGATCTCGGACGACACCAGCAGGAAATCCTTGGCCGATGTCGCGTATGAGCGTTTGCGCGACCGGCTCCTCATGCTGGAGATCAAACCCGGGGACCTCCTCAATGATGACCAACTGGCGAAGGACCTCGGAATCGGCCGCACTCCGGTGCGCGAAGCGCTGAAGCGGCTGGAACTGGACCGCTTGGTGGTCACCTATCCGCGCCGCGGAACATTTGCCACCCGCGTTGACGTGACGGACCTGGCCTTTATTTCAGAGATCCGCACGCAACTGGAGCCACTGGCCGCAGCACGTGCGGCACGGGTGGCTTCTGCGGCTACCAGAGAGCACCTGCGGGACGTCATGAAGGCCGTGGAGGCCTTCGACGTGGCCGGCGCCTCGGTTGTGGAGACTCTGCGCCTGGATGCCAGCGTCCATCAGGGCATCTATGCGGCCGCGGCAAATCCTCATCTCGAGGACGTCCTGATCCGCTATGACAACCTGGCCACCCGAATCTGGTGCATGGTCCTGGATCGACTGCCGGACCTTGAGCATCACGTGCGCGAACATCTGGACCTCCTGCGCGCGGTCATTGACGGTGATGAGGAAAAAGCGGCGGAGTTGGCAAAGGCCCACGTCACAGGCTTTGAGCACGCCGTCCGCACGGCCCTCTTCGCCGCGTAGTAATTGCCTCGCGGGATTTCCCGGATTGACTCCCCGCTTCGGCGATTGCATACTGAAACTAACTAATATATCACCCGGATATCAGTCTCCTGGCTCTTCGCCCAGCGTGCAGTACCGGGCGCTTGTGATGAAATCGCAGGCTTCAGTCCCTTGGAGTATCACGTGACCTTTACACCACGCCCTTTCGAACACATCACGCTTACTGGCTCCGGCCGTGTTAAGCGGGGCATGGCGGAGATGCTCAAGGGCGGCGTCATCATGGACGTCGTCAACGTCGAGCAGGCCCGCATCGCCGAGGATGCCGGTGCCGTCGCCGTCATGGCACTCGAGCGCGTACCCGCCGATATCCGCGCCCAGGGTGGCGTGTCCCGCATGTCCGATCCTGACATGATCGATCAGATCATCGCTGCCGTGTCCATCCCGGTCATGGCCAAGGCCCGCATCGGCCACTTCGTCGAAGCCCAGGTCCTGCAGTCCCTCGGCGTGGACTACATCGACGAGTCCGAGGTCCTGACCCCGGCCGACTACGTGAACCACATCGACAAATGGAACTTCACCGTTCCCTTCGTCTGTGGCGCCACCAACCTTGGTGAGGCCCTGCGCCGCATCAACGAAGGCGCGGCGATGATCCGTTCCAAAGGCGAAGCAGGCACCGGCGATGTTTCCAACGCCACCGGCCACATGCGCAAGATCCGTTCCGAGATCGCCAAGCTCGCAGCACTTCCCGAAGACGAGCTGTATGTCGCAGCCAAGGAACTGCAGGCCCCGTACGAGCTGGTCAAGGAAATCGCCGCCACGGGCAAGCTCCCGGTGGTCCTGTTCACCGCCGGTGGCATCGCCACCCCGGCTGACGCTGCGATGATGATGCAGCTCGGCGCTGATGGCGTCTTCGTCGGTTCGGGGATCTTCAAGTCCGGCAACCCCGCAGAGCGCGCTGCCGCCGTCGTGAAGGCAACCGTCTATTACGATGATCCCGATGTCATCGCCAAGGTCTCCCGCGGCCTGGGCGAAGCCATGGTCGGCATCAACGTCGATGAAATCCCGCAGCCCCACCGCCTCGCCGAGCGCGGCTGGTAAGTTTCGTAGGACGGCCACCGTTCCGTTTTGCGACTGAGAAAGGAACCGATAGTGGTTCACAAAGTAAAAGCTGTCATCGCCAAGGAAAAGAACGCTCCGGTCACTTTGGAAACCATCCTTGTGCCGGATCCAGGGCCGGGTGAGGCGTTGGTGGATATCCTCACCTGCGGTGTGTGCCACACCGATCTGCACTACCAGCAGGGCGGCATCTCGGACGATTTCCCGTTCCTTCTCGGCCACGAAGCCACAGGCGTGGTCAGCGCGGTAGGCCCGGATGTCACGGACGTCGCCCCCGGCGACAGGGTCATCCTGAACTGGCGTGCGGTGTGCGGTCAATGTCGTGCCTGCGCCAAGGGCCAGCCGCAATACTGCTTCAACACCCACAACGCCACCCAGAAGATGACGCTGGAAGATGGCACTGAGCTTTCGCCGGCACTGGGAATCGGCGCCTTCGCCGAGAAGACCCTCGTGGCTGCGGGTCAATGCACCAAGGTAGATGATTCGGTGGATCCCGCCGCAGTAGGTTTGCTGGGATGCGGCGTGATGGCGGGCATCGGTGCGGCCATCAATACCGGTGAGGTCAAGCGCGGCGAGTCCGTGGCCGTCATCGGGTGCGGCGGCGTCGGCATTGCCGCGATTGCCGGTGCCAAGCTGGCCGGTGCCACCACCATCATTGCCGTGGACATCGATGCCAATAAGGTGGACATGGCCAAGTCCCTGGGAGCCACCCACGGAGTGAACTCCAGCCTCGAGGATCCGGTAGAAGCTATCCGGGCCCTGACGGGAGGCAACGGCGCAGACCTGGTGATTGACGCCGTCGGACGTCCCGAAACGTACAAGCAGGCTTTCTATGCCCGCGACCTTGCAGGCCGCGTCGTCCTGGTTGGCGTTCCTTCGCCCACCGCCACTCTCGAGTTGCCGCTGCTGGATGTCTTCGGCCGCGGCGGTTCCCTGAAGTCCTCCTGGTACGGCGACTGCCTGCCTTCCCGCGACTTCCCCATGCTGGTGGAGCACTACAAACAAGGCAACCTGAACCTGGATGCCTTCGTGACCGAACGCATCACCATCGACCAGGTGGAGGAAGCTTTTGCCCGGATGCAGGAGGGCAAAGTCCTTCGCTCCGTAGTGGAAATCGAACCGGCGGTGGCGCTCTGATGGCCGTCACCGTACAGAACCGGGTCACCTCCGGTACGTTTTCGCTCGACGGCGGCACCTGGGACGTGGACAACAACGTCTGGATCGTTGGGGATGAGCAGGAATGCGTCATCATCGATGCCCCGCACGATGCCCAGGCCATCATCGAGCAGGTGCAGGGCCGCAAGGTCCTGGCCATCCTGCTGACGCACGCCCACAACGATCACATTGGGGCCGTGCGGGAAGTTGCTGACGCCGTTCAAGCACCCATCTACCTGCATGCCGAGGACCTGGTGTTGTGGGAGCAGGTCTATCCGGACACCACACCGGACAAGTACCTCAGCGACGGCGACGTTTTCACCGTTGCGGGAGCCCAATTGCGGGCCATCCACACGCCCGGCCACTCACCGGGGTCCACCTGCTTCCTGCTGGAAGAGCAGGACACGGTGTTCACCGGAGACACCCTGTTCAACGGTGGTCCGGGAGCAACCGGGCGGTCTTACAGCGATTACCCCACCATCCTGGCATCCATCCGGGAACGGCTCCTGACCCTGCCCGCCCACACTGTGGTGCGCACCGGGCATGGGGACAACACCACCATCGGAGCCGAGCGCGAGACGCTGGCCCTGATAGAGAAGAACTAAGCGTAAGGCAGGACTATCGTTCGGCTACCGGAGTCCCGCACTGTGCGCCAAAGCGATGGCCTCAGTGCGGGACCGGACGTCGAGCTTCCGGAAGAGGTTCCGGATATGAAATTTCACAGTATTTTCGCTGACGTTGAGTTCAGCTGCGATGGCCCGGTTACGTTGGCCGGCCGCCAGTAATTGAAGGACTTCCAGCTCCCTCGCCGCAAGGCCCCACGCCGCGACATCCCCTGCCGGCGCTGATGGTGGATCCAGCGGCAAAACCACCGAGATGTCGGCTCCCCAGCCCTGCATAACGTCCAGGCTCATCCGGCCGTTAACGGCCTGCACGCGTTGGCGCAAGCGTTCGATGTTCGGGGCTTCGGGGGATAGCTCGCCCCTGCCATCGTCGCGGACATTGATGAGCAGGTTCTCGCCATCGCAGTCCCACTGTGCCCGGACACGATGGACATCAGGTTGCTCGGCGATGGCCAGGACCAGGCCTCGAACCACGGCGCGGGCTGCATGGGCTACTTCTCCCGGCAATGCCCTGCCGTTCGCAGGCGGTTCGATGAACTGGATATCGATGTTGCTGAAGTGCATCAGTGGCCGGAGGTCCTCGCGAAGCCTTTCGAACGCCGTGCTGACTGGTTCCTCCACAAGATCGCTGGTGCGGTCGTTCAAGGTTCGCAGGCTGATCAGGGCCTTGACGGTCATGTCGGTCACGGCCGTCCGGGCTGCGTGGTCGTCCATGGAGTTGGATCTCAAGGCAGCGAGCACAGTTTCCAAGGTGGTGGAGTGCTGATCCACCAACTCGGCAGTTACGCGGATCCGCTCCGCTGATGCGGCGCGGGACTCCAGAAGGTACGACGGCGGCGCGTCAGAGACCTTCTCCTGGATACGGGCGGCTGTGAGCCGCCAAAGGTAGGAGAGGACACGCTCCGCATCTTCTGCCAACCCTTCTGCAGGATCCGTAAGGACCAGGAGGGCGTTGCTCGGCGCATAGCCCAAGGCCAGTACCTCCCGCTCTTTCCCCGCGACAACAGCCCTGCCTCGCCATGGGCCCTCACCGGGAATCGCGGCCCGTACACGGTCCAGTTCCGGGATGGAAACCCTGCTGACAATGCTTTCCTCGCCCGCCTTCTTTTGTGGCCGGCCCGTGCAGTCCTCGGTAAAGATCACCAGGGCGCTGGACTTGATGAAGGGTGCAAGGGCAGTACGCAGGCTCTCTGCAATACGCATAAGGGGTGCCTGCGCGATATCTGCGATGGCGTCCAGAAGCTGCCACGGAAGGGTCCCGGTATCCGGGCGGCGTTTGCTATCGGTCAGCTGGGTCATGGATGCAGCCTAGCCGGAACGTGAGCCAGTGCGCCAACGATAACTACCCAAAAGGGTGGTATGAACTGCTCGTTTTCGGCGTTCCCCCTACCCGAATTAGCCGGAAGACTTGTCTATAGGCCCGAAAGGCTTGAGCACCTATCCACGAAGGAGTGAATGTGAACGTCACCGCAGAAACAGCAACTGCCACGAGCGCGGACGTAGCCGGCAATGTATCCCTGATCCTCGGCGAAGTCGCTGACACTACCTCGGGCATTGACTACGCTCAGTTGGCCCATCTTTCGGACAGGATCAAGGGGGCCGGGCGTGTGTTCCTTGCAGGAGCCGGGCGCAGTGGCCTGGTCCTCAGGATGGCGGCCATGAGGCTGATGCACCTGGGCCTGACTGTCCACGTCGCCGGTGACACCACCACGCCAGCCATCAGTTCCGGAGACCTCCTGGTGGTCGCGTCCGGTTCAGGCACGACGTCCGGTGTGGTCAAAGCTGCCCAAACCGCACTTGAGGCAGGTGCACAGGTTGCTGCGATCACCACCAACGCCTCTTCGCCCTTGGCGGGGCTGGCAGACGCGTTGGTGATTATCCCGGCGGCCCAAAAGACGGACCACGGTTCCAACATTTCGCGCCAGTATTCCGGCAGCCTCTTTGAGCAGGCGCTGTTCCTCGCCACGGAGTCGGTTTTCCAGACCCTCTGGGACGCCGCCGACGAACCCGCTGAACAGCTCTGGCTGCGTCACGCCAACCTCGAATAGGCCTGAGATAGGTGCTCAGTTGAGCAACCTGCTTGGGGCCGATTCCAACTCACCAACAACCCACAAAGAAAGTATGAACACTATGAAACTTCAAGTCGCACTGGACCTCCTCACCACCGAGGCAGCCCTGGAACTGGCCGGCAAAGTAGCCGAGCACGTTGACATCATCGAGCTGGGCACGCCGCTGATCAAGGCAGAGGGCCTCTCCGCAGTAACGGCGATCAAGGAAGCACACCCCACCAAGATCGTCTTCGCCGACATGAAGACCATGGACGCTGGAGAACTCGAAGCCGACATCGCCTTCAAGGCTGGCGCCGACCTCGTCTCAGTGCTCGGAACGGCAGACGACTCCACCATTGCAGGTGCCGTCAAGGCAGCCCAGACCCACAACAAGGGCATCGTGGTGGACCTGATCGGCGTTGCTGACAAGGTTTCCCGTGCAAAGGAAGCCCGCGCTCTCGGGGCCAAGTTCATCGAGTTCCACGCTGGCCTGGACGAGCAAGCCCAGCCTGGCTTCGACCTTCGCGGACTCCTCAACGCCGGTGAAGAAGCCCGCGTACCGTTCTCGGTTGCAGGTGGCGTCAACCTCTCCACCATCCAGGCAGTGCAGCTGGCCGGTGCCGACGTTGCCGTGGCCGGTAGCGCCATCTACAGCGCCCTTGATCCGGAACTGGCTGCCAAGGAACTCAAAGCCGCTATCCAGTAAGGCCTGTTGCTACCTCACTCAACCCGCTGGATGCCGCGGCCCGGAAAGTACCCTTTCAAAGGTACTTTCCGGGCCGCTCGCATTTTTTTTGGGACTCCCTTATTTGAGGCCTACTTTTCCGGGCTCGGAAGGTGCGCCTGTTCCAATAGCTCAGTGAGCCAGGGTCGTTGCGCATGGTGGAACGTCAACCCCTCCGGCAGGCCTTGGACCGAGGGTTTGGAACCGCTGATGTCGATGGTGATTCGGCCGCTTCCCATAGGGGCGTTGCCGATGTGGAGGTCTCCGAAGGACGGCGGCAAAACGGGGTCCAGCCAGACGCCGCCCAACGAAATGTGCGTGTCGTAGCGCATGAGGCCCATGACCAGTTGAATGGGCGTTGTGGCGGCCCATGCTTGGGGTGAGCAGGCAGTTGGATAGGGAACCGGTTCGCTGAACTGTTTCCGGTCGAAGCCGCAGAAGAGTTCCGGGAGCCGGCCACCTGAATACTCGGCGGCTTCCAGTAGGGCTGTGGCAATCCGTTGTGCTTCTTCCACAAAGCCGTACCGCAGCAGCCCTTGGACAATCAACGCATTGTCGTGCGGCCAGACTGAGCCGTTGTGGTAGCTGGCCGGGTTGTAGGCGCCCATGTTGCTGGCCAACGTCCGGATTCCCCATCCACTGAACATTTCCGGGGACATCAGGTGCTCCACCACAGAGGGGGCCTTGTCCTCATCCATCAAGCCAAACCACATGGTGTGGCCCATGTTGGAGGCGCATGCGTCAACAGGCCTCTTGTCGCGGTCCAACGCGACGGCATAATAGCCCTTGTCCGGAAGCCAAAACTCTTCGTTGAACTTTTGTTTGAGGCGATCCGCGCGTTCCTGAAGCTCCGCGGCCAAGGTGAGGTCGCCGGCGTCGTACGCCATCCAGGCCCGCGACGTATAGGCACCGTGCACGTACGCCTGGACTTCGCACAAGGCCAAGGGCGGTTCAGCAAGGGTGCCATCGGCAAAGTTGATGCCGTCCCAGGAATCCTTCCATCCTTGGTTGATGAGCCCGTGCTCGTTGGGCCGCGAATACTCAACAAAGCCATCCCCATCCCGGTCGCCGTAGTCCCGGATCCACTCAAGAGCGCGGTCCGCGTTGGGAAGGAGGGCCGCAATGGTTTCCTTGCCGAAACCCCAGCGGCTGACCGATCCCAGGACAATCACGAACAGCGGGGTGGCATCAACGCTGCCGTAGTAAGCGGACTTTCCGCCGAGAGCGAGGCCGCTGGAAACGTCGAGCCTCACCTCATGCAGGATCTTGCCCGGTTCTTCCTCGCTGACGGGATCCACCACGCTTCCCTGACGATCAGCCAACGTTCGGAGCGTGCCCAAGGCCAGTGACGGGTCAACGGCCAACGCCATTTCGGATGCCCAGAGGGAGTCGCGGCCGAACAACGTCATGAACCATGGGGCGCCGGCGGCCACAACCACCCTGTCCGGATGGTCCGGATCCTGGATCCTGAGGGCACCGAGGTCCTCGTAGCTGCGTCGCAGGGTCCGCTCAATGGACCGATTGCCAATATGCAGGACGGGGATCTTGTCCACCCAATCTTGCCGACGCCGGTCGCTGGGCGACATTTCCCCGCGTGCTGGATGGACGAAGGGTGCCACGACGCCATCTGCGGTTGGCAAAACACTGACCCGAGTGCTCCATTCCCCGAAAGGTGGAATCGTGGTCCTGAAGCCCAATGCCTTTGCTCCCGCACCCGCACCTTCGGCCTGGATGACGACGCTTTTTCGGAAACCCTCCCACTTGCCGCGAATTTCCAGGGTATTGCCCTCAGGAAGCCGGGTTTCGGTCCAGTGACGGGTGATCCTGGCCTCCTTCACTTCAAAGAGGTCCGCGAAGTCAGACTCGACCGTCAGCAGGATCCGGCAATCCGCTGCTTTGGTGGAGTAGTTCCGGACTGTGATCTTCTCCAGGATTCCGGCTCCGACCTCGCGCAGGCGCTCCACCAGCAGCGGACTGTCCGCATATCCATCCGAACGGGGCACCCGGCAGGCAAAGAGCGCCCGGTAAGGTTCCTTGGTCTCCGCGGCCAGTGGCTCGAGTGGTTGTCCGTTGACCGTCAATTCCCATTTGGACAGGATCCGCGTGTCCAAATGGAAGACTCCCTGCGGTAGCTCCGGACGGATGTCTCCGTTGGCAGCGGAAATGCAGAATGATGAGCCTTCCACCAGCGTGACCGTGCCGGAGCCAAGGGGCCCGGCGGCAGTGTCGGCGTTCCATCCAGCCACGTCTGTGCCTCCAATCAGGGCGGAACGATGGCCCGCACAGGCGGTCTTGCTCGGCTTGTCTGGGAGTCGGCTCGGCCGTATGTGTAGACGTATCCGAAGCTACGCCGATGCGGCAGTGGGCACCAGAGGCAAGAAGGTTCGTTTAGCAGGGACGCCACGCCGATGCAATCCAGAGTTCACCTACTTTCCAGTACAGGCGAAGCTCAAGAGGACTATAGTGGGGGAACAGGACACTCGCTGATGCAGCCCGGCGGCCCGTTTTTAACTTCCGCCACCGGAGGCCCCGCAATGACCGACACCCAAATCAGTAGTTTTCTGAGTGACTGTGTGGTGTTTGATGATGACACCGAGGAGGGGCTGGATTTTGACACCCTCTACGGCCTTTACATCAGTTGGTGCGTCCTGGGACGCAAAGTGCCCATTCCTGATTCCGCTTTCAGGACCGCCCTTGAACTTGAAGGATTGCGCGCCAGGAAAGATCATGGCCAGCGCGTCTACCCCGGCCTGAACATGGTGGGCGCCGCAGCCAGGGACTACGTGATGAACAGTGTCCCTGCCTGGACTGAAACCGACAACAGAGTACCCGTGTTAACCCACTTGAGTGAGGACTCGGTTCCTTCCTTGAGGTAACCCCGTTGAGTTCCCGAATTTGAGTACAGCTGATGCCCTTAGGATGCGTTCCTAGGGGCATCAGCCATACACGAGCCCGGAAGTGGGTAATAGTGAAGCCGTCCATCGTCTGGTTCAGGGACGACCTGAGGGTCAGGGACAACCCTGCCTTGCGTGCCGCCGTCGATGATGGCGCGGCGGTGGCCCTCTACGTCCTGGACGAAGAATCGCCCGGTATTCGCGCCCACGGCGGTGCCGCCCGCTGGTGGCTGCACCACTCGTTGGTGGCGTTGCGGGACGATCTCGCGGCGCTCGGAATACCGCTGCTGCTGCGTCGGGGACCGGCCGCCCCCCATGTTCAGGAAACCGCGACGGCGATCGGCGCCGGCGCGCTGTTCTGGAACCGCCGGTACGGGCTGGCAGAGCGCACGGTCGACGCCGGGATCAAGGCGTGCGCTCGTGATGCCGGTATTCATGTGGAGAGTTTTCAGGCGTCCCTGCTGCATGAGCCGTGGGAAGTCACCACCAAGACGGGCGGCCAGTACAAGGTTTTCACCCCGTTCTGGCGGACTGTTTCAGCCCAGGACTTCCGGGACCCGTTGGCTGTGCCGGACGAAGGGCGAGGCTACGCTGGCCAACTCCCGGCGTACGATTCGCTGGAGTCATGGCACCTGCTGCCCACCACGCCGGACTGGTCCGCAGGGTTGCGGGAGGCGTGGACGCCAGGATCGACTGCCGGACACCAACGGCTCAAGCAGTTCGTGACGGATGGACTCACCAATTACGACGAAGGCCGAAATCGCCCGGATATCGATGGCAGCAGTTGCCTCTCGCCTTATTTGCGGTGGGGTGAGCTCAGCCCGTTTGAGGTTTGGCAGGCGCTGGCTACCAGCAGATCGGCAAGCACAAGTATTTTCGCTTCCGAACTCGGCTGGCGCGAATTCTGTTGGCACCAGTACTTCCACAACGCGGATCTCGCCACAGCGAACCTGCGCAAGGAGTTTGACCGCTTCCCCTGGGCGTGGCCGGATAGTGATGGTCATGAGTCTGCAGCCGGGGAGCTCCGCGCCTGGCAGAGGGGCCGGACCGGGTTTCCCTTCGTCGACGCCGGGCAGCGACAACTCTGGCAGACGGGGTGGATTCACAATCGGGTGAGGATGGTCGCGGCGAGCTTCCTGGTGAAAAACCTTGGCATCCACTGGCAACTCGGCGAGCAGTGGTTCTGGGACACCCTGGTGGACGCTGACCCGGCCTCAAACCCTGCCAACTGGCAGTGGGTAGCGGGTTCAGGGGCGGACGCTTCCCCGTTCTTCCGGATCTTCAATCCAGAAGCCCAACGCATCAAATTCGATCCCCACGGCAAGTACACAGCGCGCTGGATCCAGGAGTTCGGCACGCCGGATTACCCGGAGGAAATCGTGGATCTCAAGACCACCCGGCAGGATGCCCTGGACGCCTACAGGGGACTCAAAGAGGTTCACTAGCTAGTGCCCCGTGTTGAATAGGGCCGGAAAAACCTCCTCTGGAAATTAGTAGGAAGTCCGAGTATATTCGGTTCAGAGATGACCTGGCTCACAGTCGCTGAGGCGTTCCTGCCGACTACTGGAACCAGCCGTACGGCAGTCATTCACGATGCAAAGGAGCATTCCACCATGGTGCGCGAGCTTTCACACTACGTAGACGGCCAGAGGATCGACGGCACGTCCGGTCGGTTCAGCGATGTCTACGATCCCTGCACGGGCGAAGTGCAGGCACGGCTTCCGCTGGCCAGCGCGGACGAGGTCCGCAACGCGATTGCAAATGCCGAAAAGGGCCAGCTCGAATGGGCGGCAATGAACCCACAGCGCAGGGGACGCATCCTGCTCAAGTTCGTGGACCTGGTCAACGAGAACATGGACGAGCTCGCCAAGCTCCTCTCGTCCGAACACGGCAAAACGTTTGCCGATGCCAAGGGAGACATCCAGCGCGGCATAGAGGTAGTCGAATTCTCCGCAGGGGCGCCGCACCTGCTCAAGGGTGAGTTCTCGGACAACGCGGGGCAGGGCATTGACGTGCACTCCCTGCGCCAACCGCTGGGCGTGGTCGCGGGCATTACGCCGTTCAACTTCCCGGCCATGATCCCCCTCTGGAAGTCTGGGCCAGCGCTCGCAGCCGGCAACGCCTTCATCCTCAAGCCCTCCGAACGGGATCCCTCTGTTCCGCTGCGGCTCGCCGAGTTGTACAGCGAAGCCGGCGTTCCCAACGGCGTCTTCAACGTGATCAACGGTGACAAGGAAGCCGTTGACGCCCTGCTTGAGGATCCGCGCGTCAAGGCCATTGGCTTCGTTGGTTCCACACCGATCGCCCAGTACATCTACGCCACGGCGGCGGCGCACGGGAAGCGCGCCCAGTGCTTCGGCGGGGCGAAGAACCACATGGTGATCATGCCCGACGCCGATCTGGACATGGCTGCCGACGCCCTGATTGGTGCCGGCTACGGTTCCGCAGGCGAACGTTGCATGGCGATCTCCGTTGCAGTCCCGGTGGGCCAGGAAACAGCAGATGCCTTGGTGGCCAAGCTGACCGAGCGCGTCAAGGACCTCAAGGTTGGGCACAGCCTGGACAAGGACGCTGACTTTGGTCCCGTCGTTGCTGCTTCCGCCAAGGAACGGATCGAAGGCTACATCCAGTCCGGCGTTGACGAAGGCGCAACCCTTGTCACCGACGGCCGCGGGCTCACCGTGGAAGGCTACGACGGCGGCTTCTGGGTTGGCCCTACACTCTTCGACAACGTCACGAAGGACATGAAGATCTACAAGGAAGAGATCTTCGGCCCGGTCCTCAGCGTGCTGCGCGCGGCTGACTATGACGAAGCGCTTAGGCTCTGCAGCGAGCACGAGTTTGGCAACGGCGTCGCAATTTTCACCCGCGACGGCGACTCCGCCCGCGACTTCGCCAGCCGAGTAGAGGTAGGCATGGTCGGCATCAACGTGCCCATCCCAGTGCCGATCGCTTACTACACGTTCGGCGGCTGGAAAGCCTCGGGCTTCGGCGACCTCAACCAGCACGGCGCCGACGCCTTCCGCTTCTACACCAAGACCAAGACCGTGACATCGCGGTGGCCCTCCGGCATTCGACAGGGCGCCAGCTTCATCATGCCGGCAGGCAGCTGATGGGGGCTTTGGACACAGAAGACGTTCTTTTCCAGCGCCGCGGCCACCTTGGCATCGTGACGCTCAACCGGCCCCAGGCAGTCAACGCCCTCAGCGCGGGAATGGTGAAAGCCATGCTCCAGCAGTTGACTGCCTGGGCTGACGACGACGCCGTGGCAACCGTCCTGGTGCGCGGCGCTGGCGACCGCGGGCTGTGCGCCGGCGGAGACATCGTGGCCATCTATAAGGACATGTTGCAGGGCGGAACGGAAACGGCGGAGTTCTGGGCCGACGAGTACCGGCTCAACTCGCTCATTGCCCGTTACCCCAAGCCCTATGTCGCCTTCATGGACGGGTTGGTGCTGGGCGGCGGCGTGGGGGTTTCGGCGCACGGCTCGGTGCGCATCGTTACTGAGCGGACGCGCACCGGCATGCCTGAGACCACCATTGGGTTCGTGCCCGACGTCGGCGGCACCCTTTTGCTGTCCCGCTCACCCGGGGAGACGGGAACCCATGCGGCCCTGACCGGCGCCCACCTCACGGGGGCAGATGCCCTGTTCCTCGGCCTGGCGGATCACTTTGTGCCGTCAGAAAGCCTGTCCGCACTGGCGGAAGCGTTGGAAAGCTCGACGGCGGAGGACGCCGTCGGGCGCTTTACCCAAGCAGCGCCGGACTCGGTTTTGGCAGCACAGCAGGAGTGGATCAACGCCGCCTATGCGCATGACGACGCGGAGGAGATCGTACGGAGTTTGCGCTCGCTGGGGGATTCTGCGCCCGACGCAGCTTCCGCGGCCGACACCATTGAGACGAAGTCGCCCACTTCCGTGAAGGTCACTTTGGCATCCTTGCGGCGCGTGCGAGGGATGTCGCTGGAGGAAGCGCTGGACCAGGAGTACCGGGTGGGATTGCGCTGCCTGGCCGGGCCCGACTTTCGGGAGGGGATCCGGGCGCAGGTAGTGGACAAGGACCGGAACCCGCAATGGAAGCCCGCCACGCTTGCTGAGGTGCGCGAGCCCGACGTCGAGGGCTACTTTGCATCGCTCGGTGAGCGGGAGTTGGGGCTCGCCGCCTTGGGTGCTGACGCTACGTGACACTCCGCTTGCCCAGCCAGTTTGTTAGCCAGTTGAAGGAGACGACATGACAGAGAACGCAGCCGTGCCAGATATCCAAGCCCCGGCGACGGGACTCATCGCTTTCCTCGGACTCGGCCATATGGGCGGACCCATGGCGGCCAACCTGATCAAAGCCGGGCACGACGTGATCGGCTATGACCCCGTGCCGGCCGCCGTTGAGGCAGCCAAGGACCACGGGATTCCCATGGCGTCCACGGCGCAGGAAGCCGTGGACGGCGCGGCCGTGGTGTTGACCATGTTGCCCAGCGGCAAGCACGTGCTGGAGGCGTACCGCGGTGTTGACGGGCCCGGGCTGTTGTCGGTTGCCGCGCCGAACACGTTGTTCCTGGATTGCTCCACGATCAATGTCGACGAGGCCCGGCAGGCCGCCGTCATTGCCTTGGAAGCGGGACACCGTTCCGTGGATGCGCCGGTTTCCGGTGGCGTTGTGGGTGCCGAGGCCGGCACCCTGACTTTTATGGTGGGCGCTTTGCCGGAGGACTTTGAGACCGTCAAACCCATCCTGGAACTCATGGGCAAGAGGATCGTGCACTGCGGCGATCACGGTGCCGGGCAAGCAGCCAAGGTCTGCAACAACATGATCCTGGGCGTGTCCATGATTGCTGTCGCAGAAGCCTTCGTGCTCGGCGAGAAACTTGGACTCACGCACCAGGCATTGTTCGACGTCGCTTCCAACGCTTCCGGTCAGTGCTGGGCCCTGACCACCAACTGCCCTGTTCCCGGGCCCGTGCCCACCAGCCCGGCCAACCGCGACTACCAGCCCGGCTTTGCCGGGGCGCTGATGGCCAAGGATCTTCGGCTGGCCGTAAACGCGTTGGAAAGCACTGGAGTTGCTGCAGAAATGGGGCCGTTGGCATCCCGGATCTACGATGCTTTTGCAGCCGGGGAAGGCGCTGGACGTGACTTCTCGGGCATCATCACGGACATTCGCGATAAGTCTGTGTGAGAGTTCTGTACATGACGTTGGGTGAGAGGGAGAGCATGACGGAGCAGTACGGGAACATCCTGGTGGAACGCCGGGGCCGCGTGGGTTTGGTGACCCTGAACCGGCCGCAGGCGTTGAATGCGTTGAACACTGCACTCATGAACGAACTTGTGGACGCCGTGACAGCGATGGACACCGATCCTGACATCGGCGCAGTGGTCATCACAGGATCCGCCAAGGCGTTCGCGGCAGGCGCCGACATCAAGGAGATGTCCTCCAAGAGCTACATGGAAATGTATGCGGCGGACTGGTTCCGTCGCTGGGAGGACCTGACCAGGCTCCGCATCCCCGTCATTGCCGCGGTCTCCGGCTTTGCCCTCGGCGGGGGCTGCGAATTGGCGATGATGGCGGACTTCATCATTGCCGGGGACAACGCCAAATTCGGCCAACCGGAAATCAACCTGGGTGTCATTCCGGGAATGGGCGGCTCCCAGCGGCTCACACGTGCGGTGGGTAAGGCGAAGGCGATGGACATGGTCCTTACGGGCCGTTTCATGGATGCCGAGGAAGCTGAACGCTCCGGGCTTGTCTCCCGGATTGTTCCCGCAGCTGAAGTGATAGACGAGGCAGTGAAAGCCGCCGAGATCATCGCTTCCAAATCCAAGCCCGCAGCCATGGTGGCCAAGGAAGCCGTCAACGCCGCGTTTGAAATGGGTCTGGCACAGGGCGTGCTTTTCGAACGGCGCGTGTTCCACTCGCTTTTCGCCACTGAGGACCAGAAGGAAGGCATGGCCGCGTTCAGCGAGAAGCGGCAGCCCGAGTTCAAGCACCGCTAGTTTCACCTACTTTCGTTGTGAGGCCCGCTTTGCGCCCTAAACGCGACGCGTAGCGCGCAAAGCAGGCCCAGCAGCGGAGTTTTGGGATGCGCGAGGATAGACTCGTTGGCACCGACAAATGGGGAGAGAACATGTCAACGGAGATCGTTCAAACCGGCCACACGGAAGCATCCGCCCAACCGATCAACCGCCAGGCCATCGTGGCAGCCGCGATGGCAGTGCTGGCCCTTGTTGGTCTGTTCTTCGCGGGGATGGCCGTCATTGCAATCTTCGTTGTGGGCGCAGGTCACGTGGCCCTCAACCAGATCCAGCAACGTCGAGAACGCGGACGTCCCTTCGCGATTGGTGCCCTGGTTGTTGGCTATGGCATCGGCCTGCTGTCCTTGGGCTCAGCCCTCATCTTCGCGTTTACCTCCGGTATTCACTAAGCCTTTCTGCGTCACGACCCGCTAGTTGCCCCCTCTTAAAGAAGGGATAGCCAGGCAACGAGGTGGGGGACGCGATGACGGCTCGGTTCTGCGATAACGACGACTGCTTGGAAGGCTGGCACTGGACACAGCTTGGGGAGTTTCCTGAGCCATGCCCGGAGCAGGCTGAGGATCACCCGCTTGCCGTGGCTTCGGACAGCACGACGCCGGCCGGGCAGTCAGACTGACTATCCGGCCGGCGTCGTTATTTTCTTGGGCTATGTGGCCCATTCAGCAGATTGTCCGGCTCCTTTCCGCGTGCATCGGGTCCGGCCAGTTGCCGACGAAGTCGGGCCAAAAGCCGATATCCCGGCTGGCGCATACCCTTGCGTGGTTGCGGACGGGAATCTGGATCTTGCGAAGCATGAGTGCCTCCTGACTGATGAATATGCCTGCGGCGGTTGTCGCAGGTGGTGGTGCCTGCCAAAGCAGGAACCACCGCATCAGTCAGGTCGGGACCCTGGATCGTACGAAGGTTGTGGTGCTGCGCTTCGTTGCGGGTCCATGACAGGTCCAGCTCGAGGCGGGGGCAACGGTGAGAGGACGTCCGGAATGTCGGATGCTCCGGGGGCCGAGGCGCTTGAGCCCCGGGCTCCTGATGAGCCCGCAGCGCTTGGCGTCAAGGCTGGATGAAGCGGCGGGTCCGGAACGGGATTCACGGGACTGGGCATTGCCGCGGGCGGAATGCCCACCGGATCATGCATTGAAAAGGGCAGGGGCAGGCTGATGCCTCCGAGCAGAGGCGCCCCGGCTTGCGTGGATTGGAGTACGACGGCGAGGGGCAGCGTGGGAGCGCCTGCGGGCGAGGTAGTGGCGTCCCGGAGGGTCGGCACCGTAGACGGGGCGACGTCGAGCGGGGTTGGTAGCTGGTTTGGCACCGAACCCGGCAGGGGGTTTGGCAGCGGGTTTGGAACCGGGCCTGACAGTGGAGGAAGCGGAGGTGTGGGCAGCCCGGGCAACTCCGGCACGTCGGGTAGGCCAGGCAGCGCGGGCACTGGAAGCGCGGGGACTGGAAGTATGTCAGGTACTTCGGGCAGGAGGCCGGGGACTTCCTCCACTGGAAGTAGCCCCGGTACCTCGGGAACTTGGCCGACGAGCGGGATTTCGGGGACGGCCACCGACGGGAGTACAGGAACGGCGGGAACACTTGGGATCGCTGGGGCAGCAGGTAGCGCGGGAACTTCGGGAACCACCGGGAGCGGGTCCAGAGCGGAAACCACTGAGTCCACCGTGCCGGTCACAGGCGTGACGGACCGTGTTAGAGAAGTCTCCGAGTTCTGCGTGAGTGACGTTGTACCGCTGGGAAGCGGCGGAATGACCGGCCCAATGTCCGTCGCTGCTGAGGAAGGCCCGGCCAGCAACATCATCCATGCGGTGGACCCCAGCACAGCCAGGAGGAAAGCGCGCAGAAGTGCGCTGCGGCGCTGTCCTCTTCGGCGTTGTCCCGGGTCCTTGGCCATGGCTCCACCCCCAACTGCGGCAATGGAACTTTAGGATACGCTCGCCAGCGCCGTGAGTCACTCCTCCGTGAAGTCACCGGCATCCCGGCGGAAGGTGCCCAGGACGCGGATAAGGTGATCGACGTCGTCGTCTCCGAAGCCCGAGTTGCCGAAAACCTCAGAGTTGAGGGCCGCCGTCGCCTTCTTCGCGAGAGTTCGGCCTTCGGCGGTGAGTTCGATCAGGGTGGTCCGCCCGTCGGTTGGGTGCGGGGAACGGGCCACCAGGCCGGCCTTTTCGAGACGGTCGACGGCGTTGGTCACCGAGGTGGGGTGCACCTGCAGGAGCGCGCTCGCCTTATTCATAGGGAGCGCGCCGCTGCGGGCGAAACTCAGCAGCGCGAGGAGTTCGTAGCGTGCGAAGGTCAGTCCGAACGGTTTGAGGACTGTCTCGATGCGCGCAAGCAGGATCTGCTGTGTGCGCATGATCGCGGTGATGGCAGCCATGGGCGCGGCAACATCGCCCCAACCATGCCGTTCCCAGTTGCGTTGGGCGTCGGCGATGGGGTCGCGGGGGAGTGGGGTGCCCATGGGCCTCCTTCGTTGCTCGGGTGGCTAGTCTTTCAGATTCGGGAACTCTTCCTCGGTGTACTCCAGGCCGAGACCCGCCGGCAGTGGTCCGCTACCATGCCGGGCCACTTCTGTGCCGCGTAGTTCCACACGCCTGATCTTGCCCGAAATGGTCTTCGGAAGTTCGCCGAATTCCAGTCGCCGGATCCGTTTGAAGGGCGCCAGGTGCTCGCGGCAGTATCGCAGGATGTCCTCGGCAACAGCGGGTCCGGGTTCGTAGCCGGCGGCGAGCACTACAAACGCTTTCGGCACCGACAGCTTCACGGGATCCGGTGAAGGTACGACGGCGGCCTCCGCCACTGCGGGGTGTTCGATGAGTACGCTTTCGAGTTCGAAAGGCGACAACCGGTAGTCGGAGGATTTGAAGACGTCGTCGTCCCGGCCCACATAGGTGATGACCCCTTCGGCGTCCCGGCTGGCCATGTCTCCGGTGTGGTAGTAACCGTCGCGGAAGGCTTCTGCTGTTTTCGCTTCGTCGCCGAAGTAGCTTTTCATGAGCCCCACGGGACGGGGGTCCAAGCGCAGGCAGAGTTCGCCGTCGTCGGATTCCTTCCCGGTGAGGGGATCGACCAAGACGACGTCGTAACCAGGCAGCGGCCTGCCCATGGAACCGATCTTCACCGGCTGCGCGGGGGTGTTTGCGATCTGGACGGTGGATTCGGTCTGGCCGAAACCGTCGCGGATGGTCACGCCCCACGCTTCCTCCACCTGGCCGATGACCTCGGCGTTCAGCGGTTCGCCGGCGGACACCACTTTCTGCGGCGGCGAGGTCAACTGTGTGAGGTCCGCCTGGATGAGCATGCGCCAGACAGTGGGGGGTGCACAGAAACTCGTGACTCCTTCGCGGCCCATTTGGTCCATGAGGGCGGCCGCATTGAAGCGTTCGTAGTTGTAGATGAAGACGCAGGCCTCGGCGATCCAAGGGGTGAAAACGTTGGACCAGGCGTGCTTGGCCCAGCCGGGAGAGGCGACGTTGAGGTGGACATCGCCGGGTTCAAGGCCGATCCAGTACATCGTGGACAGGTGGCCCACGGGGTAGGACGTGTGGGTGTGCTCCACGAGCTTGGCGCGCGAGGTGGTGCCGGACGTGAAGTAGAGCAGCATCGTCTCGTCCGCTTTGGTGGAGGCGTCAGGCGTGAACTCCTGCGGTGCGGAGAAGGAATCTCCATACTGTTTGGCTTCCGCGTTGGTGCGTTCCCCGCCGATCTCGATCAGCGTGTAATCGCCCTCCACAGCGGTGAACTTCCCGATGTTGGCGCTACCCACGGCCACCCAGTTGGCACCGCCGCGTTCCACGCGGTCCTGCAGATCCCGGGCACCCATAAGGGTGGTGGTAGGGATCATGACGATGCCCAGTTTGATGCCAGCCAGCATGAGCTCCCAGAGCTCCACCTGGTTGCCGAGCATGATGATCATGTGGTCCCCGCGCTTGACGCCCTCATTGCGCAGCCAGTTGGCAAGTTGGGAGGAACGCTGTGAAAGGTCCGCAAACGTGCGCCGGGTGGAACTGCCGTCCTGCTCAACGATGACCAGTGCGGGCTTGTTTCCCCGTTCCGGATCGGCAGCGATCTGGTCGAACCAATCCAGGGCGAAGTTGAACTCATCAAAATGTGGCCATTCGAATTCGCTGTGCGCCTGCTTGTAGTCCTCGCGCAGTTCCAGCAGCCGGTCCCGCGCCGCACGGAAGTCTTCTGTGACTGTCATAGTCCGCCTTTCGCTGGGGGATCGTGCCTCGGCGCCGTCGCCGGAGCATCCCGCCTAGTGGTCCACATCACCTTGCAATATACTAGGACATCCAAGGGTTTGGAAGAGCCTGCGTTGGACATGACGAAGGGGTCAAATGCTCGACGAAAAAGCAGCTGCCGGCACCGTTACCAGCGGCGAACCGACACAGAAAGTCCTCCCTCCTTATCCGGAGGCGGACCTGATGCACGTGGTGGACCTGCTTCCTGCGGGGGAGCGTGAGCGGTATGCGGAGGTGCGCAAGTTCCTCCAAACGCGGATCCGTGCCGCCAGCACCGAATACTGGAACCGCGAAGAGTTCCCGTTCGGGCTTCTGGCCGAGATGGCCAAATATGGGCTCGGCGGGCTGCAGACCGATGGCTCCTCCAAGCTGTTCAAGGGCCTCATGTACACCGAGATTGCACGGGCAGACGTGTCCCTTTCTGCGCTCGTGGGCATCCATAACGAACTCATTGTCGGCATGATCCACGAACTCGGCTCTCCTGAACAGAAGCGGAAATGGCTGCCGGGGCTGGAGGCCTTCACTCAGTTGGGCGCCTTCGCACTCACGGAACCGGACCACGGTTCGGACATCGCCGGAGGACTGTCGACGACGGCGCGACGCGACGGCGACGATTGGGTTATCAACGGTGCCAAGCGCTGGATTGGGGCAGGCACCATTGCTGACTTCGCCTTGGTGTGGGCGCGCGACGTGTCCGATCATCAGATCAAGGGTTTCATCGTGGAGTCGGACCGGGCAGGCTACTCGGCCACAAAGATCACCAACAAGATCGGCCTCCGCATCATGCAGAATGCGGACATCACGCTGGACGACGTTCGGATTCCTGCGGATAACCTGCTGCCCGGCGCCACAGCGTTCTCGCGGGCCAATGACCTGTTGCGGGATTCGCGGGCCTGGGTGGGTTGGCAGGCTGCCGGCATCCAGCTTGCGGCCTTCGATATTGCCCGCTCCTACGCCCTGGAACGCAAGCAGTTTGGCAAGGAATTGGCCAGATTCCAGCTCATCCAGCAGCAACTTTCCGACATTCTGGGCAACGCCAACGCCTCACTGTCCTTGATGGTGGAACTGGCGCGCATCCAGCAGGCCGGGAAGTTGGAAATGGTGCAGGCCGCCATGTGCAAGGCGACCACAACCCGTTTGGCGCGCTCGTCCGTGGCTATGGGCCGATCCCTGATGGGCGGAAACGGCATCACCACGGATTACGAGATGGGCAAGCTCTTCGGCGACGCCGAAATCCTGTACACCTACGAGGGCAGCTACGAGATCAACTCCATGATCGTGGCCAGGGCGGTAACGGGAAAGTCAGCGTTCGTCTAAGCCGAAAACGAGAGCATCTCTTCGCCCATGGAACGCTGGCGAAGAGATGCTCTCGTTGGTGTGACTCTGAAGTAACGGCTAGGAACTTTGGGTTAGGACGTGGACAGGCTCCGATGCGGCTTGCTCAGGGGCTCCGGGTTCATGGGACGCTGACCCCGGCGAGGCTGGCTCCGGGGAGGGGGCAGCAGCGGCGTGCTCGGCCAGGACCCCTGTCCGGTGCCTGATACGGAGGCGGTAGAGGAGCGTTCCGCCGATGACTACGGCAGCAACGAACATGACGCCGCCCCACTGCAGGTACCACTCGAAGGGCGGTACTGAGTTGTAAATCTCCGGCCGTGGCCAGATCAGGTTCAGCGTCATCGCGCCGCCCCAGAGCACTGCCATGATGTTCACGGGCAGTCCCCATTTGCCGAGACTGAATCCCGGTTCAGATCCGTCGTCCTTCAGCGGCCACTTCTTGAGGAAGCGGCGCCGCAGCATCGGCACCGTGACCAGCAGGTAGGACAGGTAGATCAGGACGATGCTGATGCTGGAAAGAATGGTGAAGATGGCCGGCTGGGAGATGTTGACGATCAGCGGAATCACTGCCACTACGCCGATAACGATGGCAGCCACTGTCGGGGTCTTGCGGGTGGGATGCACTTTGCTGAGCTGGCGGCTGAAGGGAAGGTTGTTGTCCCTGGCCATGGCGAACATCATCCGGATAGCTGCTGCATGGACGGCCAGTGTGCAGACCACGACGGCCACCACGATGCAAACCAGGAAGGCCTTGCCGAAGGGGCCGCCCAGCACGGAAAGCACAATGTACTGGAGTCCGCCATCGGCAGCTCCCAGCTTGGGATCTGAAAGATCGGGCGCGGCCAGGATGCCGCCCAGGAGGAGCAGACCTCCCAAGAGGAAGGACGCCGTAACAGCCCGCAGGATGGCCTTGGGAGCCGTGCGCTTGGGGTCCTTGGTTTCCTCGCCCAGGGAGCTTGCTGTGTCGAATCCATACATGACGTAACCGGAGGCCATGGCGGCAATCATGAACACCCCGAAGAAGCCCAGAGGATGTCCTTCGCCGAAACCGGCCGTGTCCAGGAGGACTTCCGGTCCCCGCACGGAATGCCAAATCAGCGCAGCGATCAGCAGGACGGCCGCAACCAGTTCCACAAATACGCCAACGCTGTTGATCATGGTCATGAGCTTCACGCCGAAAGCGTTGATGAGCGTGGAAATGCCGATCATGATGCTGGCAAGGATGACGCCGTTGACGGCGAAGTCGTAAGGCCCTGTTCCATCGCCCACCAGTTGGAAGCCACTCCAGATCTGCGGCAAGGTGATTTGAAGGGCCAAGGCAACGGAACCCAGAGCCATGATCGAGGAAATGAGGAGTAACCAGCCTGCCAGCCAGGCCCACGTTCCGGTGGAGAGTCGTTTAGCCCAGTTGTAGACCGATCCAGCCACTGGGTAGCGGCCAGCAAGTTCCGCAAAGCACAGAGCGACCATCAGCTGGCCGACGAAGACGATTGGCCATGACCACGCATAGGCGGGACCGGCCGTGGAAAAGCCGAAGTAAAAGAGTTGAAAAACGCCGGTGAGGATAGAGATGTAACTGACGCCGGCGGCGAAGCTGGCGAACTTGCCGATGCTGCGGTCAAGGGTTTGCGCGTAGCCAAACTCGTCCATGCCGCTGGCATCGCTCTTGCGGGGTCCTAATTTGCTGGGTTCTGACATTCGAACTCCTAACTCAGACGTGCACCGAATGGTGATGACCTGCGGCCGCCATTGGTCGCAGTCGAAATCAAAAGGCCGGGCACCACTGTGTGCCTCCGGCTGTTCCCCATTGTTGTAACGGGGCCGGCTGGGCCTCCGATATGGTCGAAGGCCCAGGCCACGCCCGCCAAGCCGCAACCGAATAGGTGTGGCGTGGGTCATAAGAAGAGGTTAGTTCAGATTGAACAGGCGTTCAAGACTTGTCTATGAACAAATGTTCAAGAATAATGCGGGCGTCCTTTTCGGGCTTGCGCTCGCGGGCCGGAAAGGTGGGCGGGCAAACGCGGGCCGGAAACGTGTGCGCTGGAACGCCGGTGGGGGCACTGGGTGCGCCCCCACCGGTCTTTCCAATGGCAATCACCCTGCTCAGGCGGGGGTCAAGCTGAAGTCCGCCTCCGCCGTCGTGGTTTCATCCGTCCGGCTTGCCTTGATGAGGTCCGCGCACCGCTCGCCAATCATCATGACCGTGATGTTGGGGTTCACGGTGACGTGTTCCGGCATGACGGAGGCATCGGCAACGCGCAGGCCCGTAACGCCCTTGACCCGGAGCTCGGGATCCAGCGGTGACATGTCGTCCTCTACTGGTCCCATGCGGACGGTGCCGACGGGGTGGTAGACGGTGTTGTGCGTTTTGCGGATGTAATCCTGCAGTTCCTCGTCCGTCTGCGCCTCGATACCAGGGGAGAGCTCCCGGCCGGCCCATTCAGCCATGGCTGGCTGCGCGGCGATTTCCCGGGCCTTGCGGATGCCGGCCACCATGACGCGCATGTCGTGGCCCTCCGGATCCGTGAAGTAGCGGGGGTCCACCATCGGCTTGTCGCGGAAGTCCCGGCTGCGAAGCCGGACTGTCCCGCGGGAACGGGCGTGGGTGACGTTCGGGGTGAGGCTGAAGCCATTCTCCGTGGTGGGGTAGCCGTACCGAAGGGTGTTCATGTCGAACGGGACAGAGCCGTAATGCATCATCAGGTCCGGGCGATCCAGACCCTCTTCAGTGGGGGTGAAGATGCCGATCTCCCACCACTGGGTGGAGGTCTGCACCATCGGCTGCTTGGCCTCGAACTGCACCACGCCTTCCGGGTGGTCCTGCAGGTGCTCGCCGACGCCGGGGGAGTCGACCACCACCTCGATGCCGTGTGAGGCGAGATGCGCGGCCGGGCCGATGCCGGAGAGCATGAGGAGCTTGGGGGAGTCGATGGCGCCGGTGGACAGGATGACTTCGCGCTGCGCTGTGAGACGGTGGGTCCGGCCGAAAGCCGAGTCAACGACGTCCACACCGGTGCAGCGCTTGTCTGCATCGAACACCAACTGGCGGGCACGCAGGCCAGTCAGCAGTGTGAAGTTTTCACGTTCGATGATGGGGTGGATGTAGGAGACCGAGCTGGAGGAACGCGTGCCGTCCGAACGGCGATTGATCTGGAAGAAGTTGGCCCCGTTGATCACTGTGTTGCCGTCATTGAACTTTGCGCGGGGGATGCCGGCCTGCTCGCAGGCGTCAAGGAGCGCGACGCCGGTGGGATCCGTCGGTGGCACGTTCATGAGGTGCACGGGCCCCGAGTCGCCATGGTGGGGAGCATCCGGGCCTGCGTCCTCGTTGGTTTCCAGCCGCTGGTACAAGGACCAGGCGGCAGCAGCGTTCCAGCCGGTGGCGCCGTACTTTGACTCCCACTCGTCCAGGTCTTCGCGAGGAGCCCAGAAGGCAATGCAGGAGTTGTGGCTGGAGCAGCCGCCCATGACCTTGGCGCGGGCGTGGCGCATGAAGGAGTTGCCGTTCTCCTGCGGTTCCACGGGGTAGTCCCAGTCGTACCCCGACTCCAGCAGTTCCATCCAACGGTCAAGCTGCAGTATCTCGGGCAGGCCGCGGTCATCCGGACCGGCTTCAACCAGCGCCACGGTAACGGAAGGATCCTCGCTCAGTCGGGCGGCTACAGCGGCTCCGGCAGAGCCGCCGCCGATGACGACGTAGTCGAACCCTCGGTCGTTGAGGTTCTCGATGTTGTCGGTGTGCATCTATTTCTCCTTGCTGAGGTCAGCGAACCAGCCGGTCACCTGCGGGTTGGTGTTCTGGTAGATGTGCTTGGCTTCCTGGTACTCGGCCAGTCCGGTGGGACCGAGCTCGCGGCCGACGCCGGACTGGCCGAAGCCGCCCCATTCGGCCTGCGGAAGGTAGGGGTGGTAGTCGTTGATCCAAACGGTGCCGTGCCGCAGCCGGCCTGCTACCCGCTGCGCCTTACCTGCATCCTGCGTCCAGACTGCGCCTGCCAGTCCGTAGATGGTGTCGTTCGCGGTGGCTACGGCTTCGTCTTCCGTGCGGAAGGTTTCCACAGTTACTACCGGGCCAAAGGCTTCGTCGACCACAACCGACATTCCCCGTTGGACGCGGTCCAGGACGGTCGGCTGGTAGTAGAAACCGGCGTCGTACTTCTCCCCTTCAGGCGCCGCGCCGCCACAACGCAACCGCGCACCTTCCGCCACGCCACGCTGGACGTAGGCATCGACCTTCTCGCGGTGGGCTGCGGAAATCAGCGGTCCGGTTTCGGCGGACTCATCGAACGGGCCGCCGAGGCGGATGTCCTGTGCCCTGCGGACAAGCTCGTCGACGAAGCGCTCGGCGATGGATTCCTCCACCACCAGCCGCGCCCCAGCGGAGCAGACCTGGCCTGAGTGCACAAACGCGCCGTTCAGCGCATTGTCGACGGCGGCGTCGAAGTCAGCGTCCGCAAACACAACGTTGGGGTTCTTGCCGCCGAGCTCCAGGGCTATCTTTTTTACAGTGCCAGCGGCGGCCGCGGCAATGCGCTTGCCGGTTTCCAGGCCACCCGTAAAGGAGACCAGATCAATGTCAGGGTGCTCCGAAAGGGGGGCGCCCGCTTTGGCGCCCGGGCCCGTCACGAGGTTGGCGACGCCGTCCGGCAGGCCAAGGTCCTTAAGCAACTGCATGGCAAGGATTGCCGTGGACGGGGTCAGCTCGGCGGGCTTGAGGACGAAGGTGCAGCCAGCGGCCAGGGCGGGAGCGATCTTCCATGCAGCCTGCAGCAGTGGGTAGTTCCACGGCGTAATCAACCCGCAGACGCCAACGGGCTCGTAGACAACTTTGCTGACGACGGCGTTGTCCCCGGCGTCGACTACCCGGCCCGCGGACTGCCCAGCGAGCCTTCCGAAGTATTCGAAGCAGGCAGCGATGTCGTCGATGTCGATGCGGCTTTCGATGATCCGCTTGCCGGTGTCCAGCGATTCGGCCCGGGCGAACTTCTCCCGGCGTTCGCGCAGTTCAGCGGCGACCTTCAGCAGGAACGCGCCGCGATCGGGCGCCGGGACAGAGGACCAGACGCCGGAGTCGAAGGCTGCACGAGCGGCAGAAATGGCGCGCTCGGCATCTTCGCGGCCAGCCTCGGACACCGTGGCGACCAGTTCGCCGTCGGCCGGGTTGTGGATTTGGCGGACCGCACCGGACGCGGCCGGCTCCCACGAGCCGTTGATGAAAAGCGTGGATGCGGAATCGGAGAATGTGGCTTGGGTCATACCTTGGAGATTAGTGCATCTTGAACATCTGTTCAAGAGAAAATATGAACAAATGTTCAAAGTGGTGCTGGCTGCGCGCTCCGGGGTGATCAGGCACTGCCCTTCCGGGCGGACAACAACGGCGCCCTCCGGTTGCCGGAGGGCGCCGTCGTCGTCTGCGTCCTGCGAGGGCTGTCAGGCCTCAGGTCCTGCGGTCTGGAAATTGTGGACATCGAAATAGCTGATCTCCGGCTGCGCAATTCCGAGTTCGGCTGTAACCGGGCCGAGCTTCTCTTGGTAGAAGGAATCGGCCTGCTCGCGGGTCCGCCACACATCCACGATCCGGGCACCGTTGTCGGTCCCTGATGCCCAATGGAAGAGCCCGCCCGGGGCCCCGGGTCCGCCGGGAGCGAGTCCTAGTCGCTGCACCACTTTGTCATAATCCTCAAGGGTGCCTTCGGTGAAATCCATGATTACTGCAACGGCCATAATGGACCTCCAATGGGAACGGCGGGGGATAGTCCCACTGCCATTCGCAACGCTAGACCTGCCCAAATACTCGGTCAATAGACTGCTGACGCTGAGTAAGGGGTCTCCTCCACAGGGGCCATTTTGAGTACATTTTTAATCGAAAAGCCGGGAGCGGAGCGCCCTTTTCAACGGTCCTCTGTAAAGGACACCCCGCACACGGTCCGGCTACTGCTGGCTCAGCCACTCCTCAAAGCGGGTGTCATAAATGGTCGCCTCGGTGCCGGGAAGCAGCTCGCCATTCTGGAGCATGGCGTTGAAGTAGCGCGCGCTGGGGTCAGTGACAACCTCGCGGGGGTCGCCACGGAAGCTGAGGCCCTTGCGGATGAGCTCGTCGAGACCGAACTGCTCGGGACCGGCGACCTCAACGGTGGCGTTTTGTGGACTTCCGACGGCGGTGCGTGCAACTGCGGTGGCCACGTCCTCCGCGGCCATTGGCTGGATCCGGGCGGGCGACAGACGAACAATGTTTCCCTCGGTCGCGGCCTGGGCGATGCTCTTGACGAACTCGAAGAACTGCGTCGCATGAACAATCGAATAGGGGACGCCCGATTCCTTGATGAGCTTTTCCTGAGCGATTTTCGCCCGGAAGTAGCCGCTCTCCAACAGTCGCTCGGTGCCCACGACCGAAAGCGCGACATGGTGCCCGACACCGGACTCCTTCTCCGCAGCGAGCTGGTTGCGGGTGGAGGTTGTAAAGAAATCGAGCACAGCCGCATCTTCAAACGAGGGCGAGTTCGACACATCGACTACGGTGTCCGCTCCCTGCAAGACATCCGCGAGGCCCTCGCCCGTGAGCGTGTTCACGCCTGAGTCAGGGGAAGCGGCAACTGCTTCGTGTCCATGTTCGCGGAACTTGCTGACCAGCTTCGAGCCGATCAGGCCAGTGCCGCCGATAACTACGATCTTCATGATCTTTCCTTCCGATAAGTGGGCGTGAAGGGATGCAGTGACATCCGTCCACCAGGTATGACCGGGTACCAACACAATCTGTGACAGGCTGAGCAAAGACAGGCCGTGCTAGGACGTCACGTTCAGCCACTCTTTGAGGGTGATGTCCCCGATCCGGGATTCACCCACGGGAACGATGCTCGTCTCTTCGATCGGTATGCCGAAGTAGCCGGCCTGGGTGTCAACAACCACTGGGCGGGGATCATTGTGGGCCTCGAGAACCCGGCCTACGAATTCATTAATTCCTGCGCGCTCAGGACCCGCCATTTCCAGGACGCCGTCGATCGCTGGCGAGACGGCCGTCTCCGCCACGATGCGGGCAACGTCGGCAGCAGCCATCGGCTGCATCAGGTAATTTGTCGCATAAATGGAGCCGTCGCGCATTCCTGCATTGGCGATGATCGGGATGAACTCGAAGAATTGAGTTGCCCGCAGAATGGTGTACGGCACTCCGCCATCTCTAACAGCCTTCTCCTGCGCGGCTTTTCCGGCGAAGTAGCCGACGTCGATACGATCGGTTCCAACGACCGACAGAGCCACATGATGCCGCACGCCGGCCCTTTTCCCGGCAGCGAGAAGATTGCGGGATGAAGTGGAGAAGAAGGGAACGACTACCTTCTCGTCGAAATCGGACGTGTTCGTCAAGTCGACAACGACGTCCGCCCCCACCATCGCCTCATCCAATCCATGGCCGGTCACCGAATCCACCCCGGTGGAGGGGGACGCCGCTTTCGCCTCATGACCCTGACTGCTGAGGATCTCCACAACTTGCTTGCCGATCAGGCCAGTGCCGCCGATTACAACGATCTTCATGATGATCTTTCCCTCCGATGTTGGCGTAGCGGAATGTAGAGCCATTCCGTCCACCAGCTATGACCGGATACCGGATCAATCTGTGACAGTCAGCCCCCAACCCTCGTCACGCCGGAGAGTTTGTCTGGATTCATCGTCCACAACAGCCGATCAATACCGTCGGCAGACGCAGTGAGGGTCACCACCGCAAACACCACCCCGTCCCGGGCCAGGCGTGCGGAGGGCCGGCCGTTGGCCATGAAAGCCTGGGTATCGACACCAAGCCAGAAACGCGACGCGAACGCCTGGTAGTACTTCGCGACCCGTTCCCGTCCGACAACAGGGAACTTCGAAGCCCGAACCTTCCCACCGCCGTCGGAGTAACTGACGACGTCGGCGGCGAACAGCGCCTCCAGCGCGGCCAGGTTGCCGGTTCGCGCAGCGGCCAGGAATGCCTCCAGCAGTTGCCGTTGCTCGGTCACGCTCACCTGAGCACGTTTCTCCTCTGCAAGGTGTTTGCGCGCGCGGCTGACCAACTGGCGGGCATTGCCTTCCGTCTGTTGGATGACCTCGGCGATCTGCTCGTACGGGTAGTCGAATGCCTGCCGCAGCACGTAGGCTGCACGTTCGGTTGGCGACAACTTTTCCAGTATCAGCAACACCGCAAACTCGAGCGCTTCACCACGCAAGGCGCCCAGTTCGGGGTCGGCGCTTGTGTCCACCGGCTCGGGCAGCCAGGGACCCACATACGTCTCACGACGGACACGTGCCGACTGCCCGACATTGATGGCGAGACGGGTGGCGGTAGTCGCCAGGAATGCCGGCGCATGCCGAACCAGGCTGCGATCGCATGTCTGCCATCGGACCCACGTCTCCTGGACGATGTCTTCGGCCTCGCTGACACTTCCGAGCATGCGGTAGGCGATCCCGAACAATCGAGGACGGACTTCCGCGAAAATAGTCGATGCCGTTTCCAATTCGGCCGCTGACCCCGTGTCGGCATCCATGCGCCCAATGTTACTGCTCGAAGGATTGGACGCTGGCCGTGGAAGCCTGAGCTTGGGTGACCTACGACGGCGGGCGAATCTGGCGGTAAATTGGTATTCCAATTCTTACCCGCCACTCACTCGACGAGTTTGTCAGCGGTCGTGACCGGTCGACGCATGTGCTTCGCAATCTCCTGCGATACAGGTGCGATGGCTTCGTGCTCGATGCCACGAGCAGGAGACCAGACGAGATTCACCTGCAAGCTTGAATCAAGATCCGGATAGTCGCTGCGGTTATGACAGCCTCGTGTTTCACGGCGTTCACGGGCAGCTTCGAGCGTCGCACGGGCGGCAAGAGCGGCTGCCTTCAAGTCGAAAGCGTGTGCAAGATCCTGATATCCGGCAATGTCGGGATGCACGCCCACGTCGATGATGCGGGCCTCAATGTCGTCGAGCTCCGCCAGGCCCTGCTTAAGACCTTCTTCGTTGCGCACAACACCCGCATGCTCGGTCATGGTGTCCCGGATGGCCCGCTGAAGTACGCGGACGTTCTCGTGTCCCTTGGCGTTGAGCAGCTCAGCTATCTCTTGCCGGGCTTCATCCACCGCTTTCGCTGACCGGACGTGTGCTGTGAGGGATCCCGAATACTCAGCGGCGGCTTTGCCGACGATCCTGCCGAAGACCAGGAGCTCGATCAGCGAGTTGCCTCCCAAACGGTTGGCGCCATGCAGGCCGCTTGAGGCTTCCCCGATTGCGTAGAGACCCGCGACATCCGTGCTGTGATCGTCGGGACGGACCCAGACGCCGCCCATGGAGTAATGCGCTGTCGGTGCGATTTCCATGGGCGTCGTCGTGATGTCGAGCATCTGCAATTCGAGCATGGTCTGATAAACACGCGGCAGGCGACGCATGATCGTCTCCCGAGGCAGATGTGAAACGTCCAGCCACACGCCACCATTGGCCGTGCCGCGCCCGTCTTGAATCTCTGTATAACAAGCCAAAGCCACCCGATCTCTGGTGGAGAGCTCCATGCGCTCTGGATCGTATTTGGCCATGAATCGTTCGCCGAGGGCATTGGTGAGGATACCGCCCTCGCCGCGCGCGGCTTCCGAAATGAGCGTTCCTGCGGCGTTCTCTGGCTCAAGAATGCCTGAGGGATGGAACTGGACCAGCTCGGGGTCGCGGATGCGGCCGCCTGCGAGCACTGCCAGGCGGAAGGAATCACCAGTGTTCTCGTCCCGCCGGCTGGACGTGCGTCGCCAGATGCGGGTATGCCCTCCGGCAGCGAGCACCACGGCGTCGGCATGGATCCGGTAGCGCGTCCCGTCCGAGAGCCGGAAGCCGTAGGCACCGAAGACTCGGCCCTCGGTGACGAGGATGCGCGTGATGTAAACATCGTCCAATATTGGAATGTCGAGCTCCGCGGCGCGACTCACAAGCGTGCGCTGAATTTCAAGCCCCGTATAGTCGCCACTGAAAGCTGTCCGGCGGAACGTATGAGCGCCGAAGAAACGCTGGCTGATCCGCCCGTCTTCCTCGCGGGCGAACGGCATGCCGTAACGTTCCAGGTCGCTGATTCCCTGCGCGGCACCCTTGGTGACAATCTCCACGATCTCAGGGTTCGCAAGATCGTAGCTCTCCAGGATTGTGTCTGCGGCATGCTGCTGCCAACTGTCATCCGCATCCATCGTGCCGAGAGCGGCGTTGATGCCTCCCGCCGCGAGCGAAGTGTGGGCGTCGCTTCTGGGCCTTTTGCCGACAGCGAGCACATCCACACCCAACTCGGCCAACTCGATGGCGGCGCGGAGTCCGGCGCCTCCCGTGCCAATGACGAGCACCGACGTCGACACGAGCAGTTCCTGAGGCTTCATCACTACATTCCATTCACTCGGGATATCTGAAGTTAAGATTCCTTGAGGCGCGCGCCGGTATCTCATCTTGGATTTCGTTGGCGCAGCAAGTCCTCCGGTCTCGTTACTGACTAAGACCGGACAGCCCTCGGATTTGTGACAGAAGAAACGACGGCCAGGGCTGCGCGTACCCGCGCGAATGGTATTGGTCGATCAGGGCGGGCACTCCGGAACACCCGTATTCCGCAATTGCGCAGCGGCGTCAGCTGTCCTCGGCCCGTGCTGCCCTCTTCAACTCAGCGATCCTCAGCCGTAAGAAGATGATGGCCAAGACCAGGGCGTACACGGCCATGACGGACACCGCGAATCACGAAGACCGCGTAAAGGATCCCGAGGATTCCGAAGGCTGGACTCAAATTCACTACTACCCCCAATAGTTGTTGAGCCCCAATGCTACGCAAGCCACCAGCGATTCCCACGGAGGCTGGAAGGCGTAGGTCCGTTGTCAGCCAAGCTCGGCTCGGCGGTGAGGCTCGGCTCCGTACTCTGACCAACCGCCTGCGTAGAGACGGCCGCGGCCGAGTCCTGCATGCTCCAGGGCGAGAAGGTTGTGGCAGGCCGTGACGCCCGATCCACAGTAAGAGACGACGGCGCTCGCATCTTCGATCCCAACCTTCGCAAACGCTCGTCGGACCTCGGCGATCGGGCGCAGGCGTCCATCAGGGGCGAGGTTTCCACGGCACGGGACGTTCACTGCGCCGGGGATGTGTCCGGCTTGGGGGTCGGTGGGCAGTTGGAGGCTTCCGTCGAAGCGGTCGGCATTGCGGGCGTCGACGATGATCCCGGCAACCCCTGCCGTGATGTCCTCAAGGTGGGCGAGATGCCCCTCCGGCCAAGGAGACGGCGTGAAGGTCGCGGGTGTCGGCGTCGCGGGCTTCGTCTCCAGCGGTCCCGTCCACGCGGCAATCCCGCCGTCGAGCAACGCCGCCCGGTGCCCGAGCGCACGCAGCATCCACACGAGCCGCGCGGCGATGACTCCTCCGGCGTCGTCATAGGCGACGACGGTCGTGTTGTCGCCTATTCCCAAGGAGGACATTCCCTGTGCGAACACGTCAGGGTCGGGAAGCGGGTTCAGCCCGTGTGGTCCCGAACTCCCAGACAGCCATGAATCCAGGTCCACAAACACCGCATCCGGAAGGTGCCCGCCGTCGTAGGCTGCACGGCCCGACGCGCCGTCGAGGTACCACCGAACATCAGCGGTAACAATGTTGCTTCGGTGCGCCGTAAGCCAGGCGGCATCAACAAAGGGCAGAAGGTCCTCTTGGGTTATCAGACTGTCATCCATACAGTGCAGGCTAGAGGATGCGTCCACTATTCGAGCAAAAACGTCTCATTATGCGGATCCTTAGCTGAGCGGGTACTCGCGCTGGAGCTTGGCGACTTTGGGGTCGTTCTCGTCCGCTCCGTAGTCGGAGTTTCGCGTAATGTCCTTTCCATCGGGGAGCTTCATCGCACGGAAGAGCAGCGACAGGATAACGGCAACTATCAGGTTGATCGCGAAGGCCACTACGGCGATGTAGACCTGCACGTTGGTGCCGGGGATGGCGGCGATGGAGCCACCGAAATTGGCCTTTGTCACCGGATTCACCACGTTGTAAGCTGCAACGGTTCCGTAGATGATTCCGGCTACCCAGCCTCCGAAGAGCGCCCAGCGATGGAACCAGCGGGTGTAGAGTCCTGCCACGATCGCCGGGAATGTCTGCAGGATCCAGATACCGCCGAGAAGCTGCATGTTGATTGCGGCAGACTGGTCCATCGCGATGACGAAGATCAGTGCTCCGAACTTCACCACGAGCGACGCGATCTTGGAGACCCTCGCTTCCTGCCGCGGGTCGGCGTCGGGCTTTATGAGGTCGCGGTAGATGTTGCGGGTAAACAAGTTGGCAGCTGCGATCGACATGATGGCTGCTGGAACCAGGGCGCCGATCGCGATGGCGGCCAAGGCGATCCCTGCAAACCATGCGGGGAAGTTGTCCAAGAACAACTGCGGAACCACCAGTTGCGGATTTATGGCACCGTTGAGGTCAACGGGCTTGGTGCCAGCAGCGATGGCTGCGTAGCCCAGGAGGGCAAGGAATCCCAGCATCAGCGAGTACAAGGGCAGCACTGCCGCATTCTTGCGGATCGTGTTCCTGCTCTTGGTCGCCAGGACCCCCGTCACCGAGTGCGGGTACATGAACAGCGCCATCGCCGAGCCAAGAGCGAGTGTCCAATACGCCGAGTAGCTGGCAGCGCCTGGGATAAAGATGCCGGCCGGTTTGCCTGTAGCGGGACTAACGGCGTCGAGTTTCGTCTGGGCGGCGCCAAAGATGTTGTCCCAGCCCCCGAACTTGATCGGCATATAGATCACCGCGACGATGACGGCCAGATAGATCAAAAGATCCTTCACGACGGCGATAAGCGCCGGGGCCCGCAGGCCCGAGGTGTACGTGTAGGCGGCCAGGACCACGAAAGCGATGATCAGCGGCAAGTCTGTCAACAGTGCATTCTCGGCGCTGCCGAGGCCTAGCACCGTGAGCACGGCTTTGATGCCAACCAATTGCAGCGCGATGTACGGCATGGTCGCGACAATGCCGGTAAGTGCCACGGCAACGGTCAGTGCCCTGCTGCCATAGCGCCCGCCAACGAAGTCCGCCGGCGTTACGAACCCGTGCCGGTGCGAGACCGACCACAGCCGGCTCATCAGCAGGAATACGATCGGGTAAAGCACGATCGTATATGGCACCGCGAAGAAGCCGCTCACTGCTCCCGTTGCCCACATTGCCGCCGGGACTGCCACGAACGTGTAGGCCGTGTAGAGGTCGCCACCGAGGAGGAACCACGTCACCCACGTTCCAAAACCACGGCCACCCAGCCCCCATTCATCGAGGCTGTGCAAACCGGTCTCTCTGTCCGCACGCCACCGTGCAGCGAAGAAACCCAAAACCGCCACGAGAATAAAGAGAGCGACGACGATGGCGAGTGCGATGCCGTTGACGGGACGATCGCCTGTGGTCTCTACCGGTACGGCGAGCGCGTTCATTGTTCCTGCTCCTCGGCTTGTTCCTGCGCCTCGGAGCGTGTGCCCCGGACGGCCGCGCGGCGGCGGCGGTCCTCCTTGGTAACCAGCCAGTAGGAGACCCCGACCAGGCCTGCGGTGATCGGGACCCAGAGCATTTGGTACCAGTAGAAGAACGGCATACCGGCCAGCCGTGGCTTATCCATTGCGTACGCCGGGACGAACAAGGGAACCAGAACGGAGATGGCTAGCAGGATTCCGGCCACAATATACGGACCGGGCCTTGCTGGCCCGCGAGTCGGCAGATCGGGAGTTGACATCGACGCCTCCTTATAGAGACGGCCCCCGGATCGGGATGGGCTTCCCGGGGTGTGCCGGTGGCCTGATGGGCGCTAAACATACCCATAAACACAGAATAGATTCTGGACTAATTCTTTGATAGATAAGGCTCCTTATTTTCGTCTGTCTGGTGCGAAAATCGCGGCTCCGGGCCGTTGAGTTCAGGCCTTAGGGGGTGGCGCGGGATTTATCGGTAGTCCAATACGTATGGGCTGATTCAGTGAAAGGGAAGTTCTGAGCCCTGGGGGAAAGACAGCACTCCCTGTGCGGGGGTCATGGTGAACCATTCGTCGCCCTGCTTGGTGGCAAAAATGATGACTCTTTCAGCAGTGTCCAGTGGGTCGCCATCCGGGTAGGACCCTCCTGCAGTGCAGGTCGGGGGCATGGAGGTGATGCGCATGTTCCCGTGTCCGGGATTCCCTTTGAGTAACTGCTCGACTTCCACAAGGTGGGTGGTGGCCTCCTGACCATAAATCGTGGTCCCTCCTGCCCGTCTTACAGACTTTCCGATGAGCACCAGGCCGGCTTTGTCGTATTGGTCCTGAGGGGTCGCAAACCGGACCCAGTCCACGCACGCAAAGGGTCCACCACTTGGAACGGGGCTACTGGTAGAAGCGGGAATCGAGCTAGTGGCCTTCGTCGTGGGCTCAGTAATTACCGGATCGCCCGCCAACTTGTTGCCGCACGATGTCAGCAGCATGGTGAGAAAAAGGGGCAGGATCAGGCATCGCCATAACCGAACGGGTTTCATTGTGCTCCCTCAAAGGTGGATGCTGACCGAGCGACTAATCGGTTCATCCGGGCGGGGCGCTTCGCGTTGGGTAGGAGGGTATTCCCCCGCCGGAGCCGGAGGCCATGAAGACGCCGATTTGGGTTTCTCCATCGCTTCTGAAGACGGGGATCTCGCGCGGAGGGCGAGGGGTGTTGAAGTTCTTGAGGGCGTCTTCAGGGCTGGTCGGCATGGGGCCGTCGTATAGGTCGCTGGCGTAGGCGTAACCGGATTGCCCGTTCGTGGCCATCACAGCGATCAAGTCGGGGGAGCCTGGGCAAGGTCATGGTCAAGGTTGTCCTGGTAAGAGCGGTAAGAATCTGCCGTTGGGTCCGTCAGGTCGCCGCTGCGGGGAAGGGCTTTCAGGAGGCGTTGGTAGCGCAACGCCGTCCGGGCGCTGTTACGTGACATGTTCGTCGTCGTGACCAGCAACCACGGAAGGACAGATCCTTCCACGACCCGGACCTGCTTTCGCCGCCGCCAGAGCTCCAGAAAGGAGGCAGCCATGATGTCTTCAGCCTCGTGGTGATTCCCGCAGAGCCGGTACGCATGGCGGAAGACGCGGTCCCGATGCAGGTCATACAAGGCGCCAAAGGCATCGCCATGGCCCAGAAGACTCTGGTGCCACAACCCCTCTTCGCTGTCTGTGTTGTTCCCCATGCCCTTTAGTGTCCGGCAATGCCCAAAAGGTTTCACCGAATCAGAAAAAGTTAAAGAAGACCGGCACACGGTGCCGGTCTTCTTCTCTCGTTACTCTCGTCTCGCTGCCATCATCCATGAGGGAACAGGCGGAGCGTTACGGTGCGGTGTCCGAAATGGTCGTTTCGATCGCGGTCCAAGTCGTAGCTGTTCCCGCAGGAATAGATCCCCGGGGTTCGGTCAGCACTTCACGTTCGCCGATCAACAGACCTGTCTTGGGGTCGATGATGATGTCTTGACGGCGGTTGGAAGCTGTCTCCACTCGCCCGATGGCGATGCCTTTTCTTCCATCGAGCGTGGCTTGCTCGTCGGTGACGGTCACCCCTGGGATGAGCGCTGCAGACTTGTACAGTGCAGCGCGCAGATCGGCAGGGACTATGCCCGTCCTGAGCAGGTCGGCGATGAACACCAGCGCCTCGCCATCCTTGGACTGGCCCTTGCCGTTTGTTTGCCGCTGGATTTCAGCCAGGAGGGCGTTTGGATCGCGTGGGAAGGTGGCCAGGGCATCCTGCGAGGGAAAGCTGGACTGCTCAGGTGGGGTGCCGTGGAAGCTTCCGTTATTGCCCCGGAGCACGTACGCTTCGGCAGGTTCCATACTGGAGGCGTATTCTTTCGATTTCTCATCAAAGAACGTTGTGGGGATTCTTCCTGATCTTTCCCGGACCCACTCCTCCTCGCGGTTGGCTGGGATGTACATGGCGCTCTTTTCAGTGTCCAGCCACTCATACTCGCTGCCATCCGCCGTAACCGCGGCACTACCCCACATATTGGTGCTTTGGATCTTCAAGTACTGTCCAGGGCCCGGTACAAGGTCTGCTGTCTGGATGGTTGTCTCGGCAGCGGCGTTGAGCACCTCTGCGGCCTGCGCGGTGGCTGCTCCCCGCAGTGGGCCGGGCCCAAAGACGTCGCCACTGACCAGGAGGCCAGCGACTAAAGCCGTTGCCGCTGAAACAAGCCCCCACCTCATTGCCATGCGGCGACGCGGGTTCTTCTGAAGCTTTACCGCGTGGGGATCAATACCTTGCAGTAACTTGGTCCGAACCCTGTCGATAGCCGCATCGGTGGCAATGGGAGTCCTGTCACGCATTTCGCGCAGGAGTGATAGCTCGTCCATGCTCAATCTCCTCTTCATCTATGTTCAGCAGGCCGGCGGCACCTCGAATGATGCGCCGCGCCCTGTTAAGCCGTGACCGGACAGTGCCAACGGGAACGCCGGTTGCCAGTGCTATGCCCTCGCAAGTCAGGTCAGCCCACGCATAGAGCAGCAAGCATTCCCGATCTGCTGTCGAAAGCGTCCGGATCGCTGCGGCCAGATTGGAAGACTTCACGGCTGCGTCCAGCCGCTCAGCCACACGATCGGCACCGTCCTCGTAGCTGTCTCTGCCTGCAGCTTTCGCGAAGGCTCTTAGCCGCCTTGCTTCAGTGCGGTGATGCCGGCGGAGAAGATTGGTCGCGATGCCGAATAGCCATGGCCTGGCATCATCCCACTCGTAGTCAAAAGCCTCCCGGCTTTCATAGGCGACCAAGAACGTTTGCGACATGACGTCTTCAGCTACTGAGTCACCTGCCCGGGTAGCCGCGTAGCGGTACACCGCCCGCGAATACTTGTCATAAAGCGCGGCGAAGGCCTGCGGGTCCTTGCTGGAGCGGCGAATCAAGTCGCTATCGGTAGTCACAAACTGTATTGCCCCTTGGCAGGAAAAGAGTTCACGGCAGTCTAGGTCGAAACCGCACCATCGTCGGACCACTCGATAAGTGGCACGGCAAAAACCCGATAAGTGGCAAGGAAAAATGACCGTTTCTTGATTAGTTCTCGGCACTGTCAGTTCCCAACGCCAGCCATTGACTGACACACTCAATGAATGCTCACTCAGGACGAGGTGCTCAAAGCTGCTGTAGAAAGGGCCGACGCCCTTGCGCGACGTGACGGAGAATCTTTGATTCGTCTGCTGCACCCCAAGTTTTGCTGGATCTCGCATCAAGGCGAGCGGTTCGACCGCGATACCTACGTTCGATCAAACATCGGCGGTCAGAACAATTGGCACTCGCAAACCCTCGAACAGCCCACGATCACGATCTTCTGTACAACCGCTGTCTTGACCTGCATCGCTTCTGACGATGTATCCACAGCGGCCGGCCGGAGGCAAAATCGCATGCCCATGACCCAAGTCTGGATCCGGGAAGAGGGCAGCACGCTACTGGTCGCCGGACATGCAGGTCCGCTTCTCTAGCCACGCCCAGGGTTAACTATGTTCCGGGTGTAAACGGCATCTTCATCGAGCTCCGGATATGCGCCAAAAAAGGACGGTGCTGGGACGAACATCTGTTGAAGGTTCCTGTTCCACTCGATAACCCAGTGTGATACGAATGAGACGAGGGCAAGCAACCCCCTTGCAACTTAGGGTTTGTCAGAATATTTGGAAAGGTAAGGACTGAAATGCTCATACTCGGAGTTGTTCTACTAATCCTTGGTTATATCTTCAACATTGGAATCCTGATAACTATTGGGTGGATTGTGGCTGTTATCGGCCTCATCCTCTTGGTGCTCGGTGCAATCGGACGCCCTCTTGCCGGAAGACGGTACTGGTACTAATCGCGGCCCGAGCCGCTACAGGGCATCCAGCGCCGTTTCCACTATTCGATGACGGACATGGGTAAGCCGCCCCCATGTACCGACGGCGTGATGCTGTCGAGCTGCCAGCCATCCGCGGATGCCCGGAACGTCGCCGTCTGAGGCAGCGAGTAGCTGGACGGGACGCTGCTTGGTCCATTCGCTGCCGAGGCCTGGTGTTGCTCGGTGAATTCCTTGAAATGGACGCTCGCTTCCGAGCCGGCCACCTCGATTGAGTCCACCGTGATCGTCGTCGAAAAGTCCGTGTACCAGAAACCCATCGACTTGAAGCCGGCCTTTGACCTCGCCACCACTGGAAGGTCCCTGGCACGCTTCGCCTGGTAGGCCGCCGTCGACTGCGCGTCGCTGAGATGCGGCGCCGGGGGAACGTCGAGGGCAGTGCCGTTGCGGTCCTCAACGGCAGTCTGGATGATGGCCGAAAGCTCAGAGGACGACGGGCTGGGCACAGCTGCTGAGGGAGACCCGACCATGAGCGGCCCGGCACCAGGCTGGCATCCGGAAAGGGCAAGCCCAAGCAACACTGCGATAGCGGCCAACGAGCCTCGGTAAGTCATCGTGGTCCCCCTGCCGGATGTCCTCACAGCCTGCCCTGACGGTTCCAGTCAGTCAACCAGAGACGGATGACGGGCGTAGAAGGGTCAGGTCGCGCTTCATCAGTGTCGGCCGTCGTGACGCGAAGGAGCGAAAGCGATCTGCTCCGTGCGGGCAATGCCTCGCTCGATGGCAGCCTTGTCTATACCCAGGAGCGTGGTGAGCCACATGCCGTTTTGCACGACGACGATGTCTGCTGCGCGCTCCTTACTCTCATCGGCGGAAAGCTCGGGTTTGGCATTCCCTATGAGTGTGGCTAGCCCGTCCAGATACCGGTCGAACGCCGCCGCGTTGATCCGTGCAAAGTCCTCATGGGCCTGGGCGAGCGCCCACAGGTGGAGGCGGAGGGACAGGTACGGCGTGGTCAGGAGATCGGGGTCCGCAACGCGCCGAAGTGACTCTCGGAGTTGCTCCTCAGGGGTTGAGGCCGGCTCCGGCTCCACCAGCATGAGGTCGTGCTCTTCAATCCGGTGAAGTACCGCACGGATCAAGCTCGACTTGTCTTCGTAGTAGTAGTTCACGAGCCCCAAGGCGACGCCGGCTTCACGCGCCACGGCCCGCATATTGATGCCCGAAATGCCGTGGCGGGACAGCAGTTCCAGGGCCGCTTCGAGAATGCGAGTCTGCCGGTCAACCTGTTCGCTGGACTTTACGGTGCTAGTACCCATTCGGCCAGACTATTGCCAAACCCCGGTCAACGCATCCCGGCTGCCTACAGGTTCTCCTCCGCGTAAACCCGCAGGGCATCCCGAACGAACGTGGCTCCTGACTCCCCGCCATAGTTCGCGGCAAATCTGGGGTCCGCAACGTACATCTCGCCGAGGCCTGTGACGTAACCCTTCACGTCTCCGCCAGGTGCCGCCGTCGGGGTTCCAGGGATTCCGCGGAGCCATTCGACGTGGCGCCTTGCCAGTTCCTGTGCTTCAGCGCTATCGGGCGTAATTCCGGACGTCGCAGCTGAGATCCAGTCGCTCCCGAGTTTGCGGGAGCGTTCCTTCCATTGCTGTTTTTCTTCGGCGCTCATACCGCGCCACCAAGCGTCACTTGTGGCGTAAGCGTCCTTGCCCCAGCGCTCCTCTACCTCGTCCTTGTACTGCGTGTGGTCGAAGCCATCAAACATGTCCTGTGCCATGTACTTTCCATCCCCTTTCAATGTGTCAATGGTTTGCCGGACCGACGCGATTTGCCGCGCCAGTCGGTCCTGCTCTTGCCCAAGCCATTCCAAGTGGCCGCTCAACGCCTTGACGGTGTCGGTCTCCCGGGCAAGCACGTCGGCAATTGCAGGCAAACCCAGTCCAAGCTCCCTAAGCAGGAGGATCCGCTGGAGCTGCACCAAGGCCGGACCGTCGTAATAGCGGTAGCCGTTATGACCGGTCCGGCTTGGCTTGAGCAGCCCAATGTCGTCGTAGTGACGCAGCGTGCGGCTGGTGGTCCCTGCCATCTTGGCGATTTCCTGGATCGACCAGTCCATGAGTCCTCCGTCCTGGCCCTCTCGTTCCTGGCTTGTCCTTTGACAGTAATGGTTGACGTTACGTCAAGGTCAAGGGGGAATTAGTCGGCCAGGATCAGGTACAGCGCACGGCGGGTTTCATCGAGTTTCTCGATTGCTGCCCGGCGTTGTTCATCGGTTGCCGCGGCGCGGAACTGGTGGACAACGCCCATGAGTTTCCCGATGCTCTGGTGGAACTCCTGCATGTTTCCGTCGGCCTCGGTGTTCCAGGCATTGGCGAGCTCTTCCTCATGCTCGGCAACGTAGGCGCGGCCGTCGTCCGTCAAGGTGAATTCTGTCCGACGTCCCTCGCCCACGGCTGTGATGAGCTCTTCATCGACCAGCTGCTGCAACGTGGGGTAGACAGATCCGGGGCTGGGCCGCCATGTTCCGGACGTCTTTTCCGCAATCGTCCTGATGAGCCCATAGCCGTTGGACGGCGACTCGGCCAGCAAGGACAGGATGGCTGCCCTGACGTCGCCGCGGTTTGCCCGTCGCCCGCCACCAGGACCAAAGCCCCTCGGGCCGAAACCGCCCGGGCCGAAGCCGCCGGGTCCAAAACCAGGCCCGAAACCGCCGGGCCCAAAGCCGGGTCCGCCGTGCCCGTGGGGACCGCGGCGCCCCTTGCCTCGATTGAAGCGGCCTCTTCCCTGGCCGTGTTCGGGGAGTCCGGAGCCATGCTCCGGGAAGGTGTTGTCGTGTTCGTGGATGCCTTTCATAACAGCATCGTCCTCTCGGTATAAGTGTTCGCCGAAGGAGTATCGGCGATAGTTAACGATATATCGGTAACTATCGTGACGTCAAGAGTCTTAAACGCGCAAGCTGCCCCCGCCCGAGCGGGCAGGGGCAGCAGGAGAGATGCTACGAGAGGGGAGTGACGTAAGCGCCCGAGATGCCGCCATCCACCAGGAACGTGGAGGCCGTGATGAAGGAAGCGTCATCGCTGGCAAGGAACGCGACGGCTGCAGCCAGCTCTTCCGGTTCCGCGAAGCGGCCCAGAGGAACGTGCACCAAGCGGCGTGCTGCCTTCTCAGGATCCTTCGCGAAGAGTTCCTTCAGCAGGGGAGTGTTCACCGGTCCCGGGCACAGCGCATTGATGCGGATGCCCTGCCGTGCAAACTCGACGCCGAGTTCCCGGCTCATGGACAGGACGCCGCCCTTCGAGGCGCTGTAGGAAATCTGGGATGTTGCCGCGCCCATGACGGCCACGAACGATGCCGTGTTGATGATGGATCCCTTGCCCTGCTCCTGCATGTAAGGAATGGCGTACTTGCAGCAGTAGTAGACGGAGGTCAGGTTCACTTCCTGCACCCTGCGCCAGGCGTCGATTCCGGTGTCCAGGATGGAAGCGTCGTCGGCGGGAGAGATGCCCGCGTTGTTGAACGCGATGTCAACGCTGCCGTACGTCTCCTTGGTCTGGGCGTAGAGGTTGCGGACTTCTTCTTCACTGGTCACGTCTACTTTGACGAACAGGCCGCCCACTTCGCTGGCGGCCGCAATCCCGGAGGTCGGTTCGATGTCGGCGATCACGACGTTGGCGCCCTCGGCTGCCATCCGGCGTGCCGTGGCCAGGCCGATGCCGCTGGCACCACCAGTGATGACTGCGCTGCGGCCGGCGAGACGGTTGGAAACTACTGCTTGCATTGGTGCTCTCCTTTGAAAGAGTGGAAAAAGATCAGGCGGACTGGGTGGAGATGAAGACGTTCTTGACCTCGCTGAAGGCATCAAGGGCGTCGGGGCCGAGCTCACGGCCAAGGCCGGACTGCTTGAAGCCTCCAAACGGGGTGGAGTACCGGACAGATGAATGGGAGTTCACGGAGAGGTTGCCCGATTCGACTCCCCGGGCCACACGGAGTGCCCGGTCCACTTTGGACGTCCAGATGGAGCCGGACAGGCCGTACTCGGTGTTGTTGGCGATCCGTATGGCATCTGCTTCGTCGTCGAACGGCACCACTGCAACAACCGGACCGAAGATTTCGTCGGTGAAGGACGGCGCCTTCAGATCCGGTGTGAGCACTGTGGGTGGGAACCAGAAGCCCGGTCCTTCCGGCGCCTTCCCCTGGAAGGCGACCGGGGCGCCGTCGGGCACGAAAGCGGAAACCGTGTCCAACTGCTGGGCCGAAATCAGCGGCCCCATGGTGGTGGCCGGATCTGCGGGGTCTCCGACACGCATGCCGAGGACCTCTGGCTCCAACAGTTCCAGGAAGCGCTCGTAGACGCTGCGCTGCACGAGGATCCTGGAGCGTGCGCAGCAGTCCTGACCGGCGTTGTCGAAAGCACCGCCGGGGGCGGCGGCCGCAGCCATCTCAAGGTCGGCGTCGTCGAAAATGATGTTGGCGCTCTTGCCGCCGAGTTCCAGCGTCACGCGCTTCACCTGGTCAGCGCAGCCTGCCATGATCTGCTTGCCAACGCCGGTTGAGCCGGTGAACACCACCTTCCTGACCGCCGGATGCGTGACGAACCGCTGACCCACCACGGAACCCTTGCCCGGAATCACCTGGAAGACGCCCTCAGGAAGGCCGGCTTCAAGAGCCAGTTCACCTAGGCGGATGGCGGTCAGCGGTGTCACCTCGGCCGGTTTGAGCACCACCGTATTGCCTGCGGCCAGCGCGGGGGCGAATCCCCACCCGGCAATGGGCATCGGGAAGTTCCAGGGAACAATGATGCCAACAACGCCCAGCGGCTCGTGGAAGGTCATGTTGACGCCGCCTGCCACAGGAATTTGGCGGCCGAAATGCCGTTCCGGAGCGGCCGAGTAGTAATTGAGGACGTCGCGCACGTTGCCCGCTTCCCATCGGGCGTTGCCAATGGTGTGCCCCGCGTTGCGCACCTCCAGTTGCGCGAGGTTCTCCAGATCATTGTCGACGGCGGCAGCGAACCGTCGCAGCAGCAACGCCCGGTCCGCGGGGGCAACGGCCCGCCACGCTTCGTAGGCAGCGGCTGCCTTGGCAATGGCGGCGTCTGTTTCGGCCACGCCAGCGAGCGGAACGGTCTGGATGACCTCCTCGGTGGCCGGATTGATCACATCAAACACTGTTGCTGTCATGCGGGGGACATCGCTTTCATGGTTGCGGTCTGGTCTGAGCGGTAGCTGGCGGCGGCGTCCACAAAGCCGCGGAACAGCCGGAGATCATGGGGGTTGTGTTCCGGATGGAACTGGACGCCAAGAACCCAGCCGCCCTCAGTGGTTTCAATGGCCTGCACCAGGCCATCGGCGGAGCGGGCTGTCACGCGCAGGGTTTCAGGCACTTCGTCCATGGCCTGGTGGTGGTAGCACGGCGAAGTGGCGGAATCACCCAGGAGGTGGTGGATGAGGCTGCCGGGCGTGGTGTCGAATGCCGCCTCACCATAGACACCAGGTGCTGGCTGGCTGTTACTGCCGGGAAGGACGTCCGGGATGTGCTGGATCAACGTTCCGCCTAAAACCACGTTCAGGAGCTGGGCTCCCCGGCAAATCGCGAACAGGGGAAGCTCTCTTTCAAGCGCGGCACGGATCAGCGCTGAGTCATGCTTGTCCCGCAGTGGTTGGGGCTTGGTGGTGGGATGCGGTGCCTGACCGTACAGGGAAGGATCGACGTCGGGACCTCCCACCACGATCAAGCCATCCACCAGATCCAGCACGGATTCGTCGGTGCCCAGCGGAGGCAGCAGGATAGGTGTTGCTCCGGCTGCGACCACCGCCTCCACGTACGATCCGGGGAGAATCGCCGCCGTCGTATTCCACACTCCCCAGGAGGCGTCCTGAAGGTAACTGGTGAGCGCGATTCTGGGCTTGTACGGTTGCCCGTAGGTTTCAGAGACGTTCGAAGCCACGGACCCGCTCCCAATCTGTGATGGCACTGTCGTAGGCGGTGAGCTCCACGTTGGCGGCGTGGACGTAGTGGTCCACTACGTCATCGCCGAAAGCCTTGCGCGCAATGCTGCTTTCGGTCAGGAGGTCCCGCGCATCCCGCAGTGTAGTGGGCAGCCGTTCCGCGTCGGACTCGTAGGCATTGCCCTTGGTGATTGCCGGCAACTGAAGATCGTTCTCGATGCCATGGATGACAGCGGCGATCATTGCGGCCACCGCGAGGTAGGGGTTCACATCGCCGCCGCCCACACGGTTCTCAGTGCGGAGGCCCCGGCCGTGGCCCACCACGCGGAGTGCGCAGCTGCGGTTGTCCAAGCCCCAGGCGATCGCTGTTGGGGCGAAGCTGCCCTCCACGAAGCGTTTGTAGGAATTGATGTTAGGTGCCAGGAAATAGGCGAGTTCGCGCAGCGCCGCGAGTTGACCGGCAACGAACCGTTCCATCAGGGGGCTGAAGCCGTGTTCGCCGTCGCCCGCCAGCACGGGGTTCCCGTCCAGGTCGGTGAGGCTGAAGTGGATGTGGCAGGAGTTGCCTTCGCGCTCGTTGAACTTGGACATGAACGTGATGCTCTTGCCGTACTGGTCCGCGATTTCCTTGGCGCCGTTCTTGTAAAACGTGTGCTTATCGCAGGCGGCGAGGGCTTCATCGAAGCGGAACGTGATTTCCTGCTGGCCGAGGTTGCATTCGCCCTTGGACGACTCGACCACCAGGCCCGCAGCTTCCATATTGTTGCGGATGGAGCGGATTACCGGCTCCAACCGGGCAGTAGCAAGGAGCGAGTAGTCCACGTTGTACTGCGTAGACGGCGCGAGGCCCGTGTAGTTCTTCTGCCAGGCCTGGTTGTAGGAGTCATCGAACATCAGGAACTCCAGTTCGGTCCCTGCGTGGGCCCGGTAGCCCAGCTTTTCGAGTCGCTCGATCTGGGCCTTCAGGATCTGCCGTGGTGATGCTGCTACCGGCGTCCGGTCCGTCCAGAGGACATCGCACTGCACGATGGCTGTGCCGTCGAGCCAAGGAACCCGGCGGAGGGTGGAGACGTCCGGCAGCATCACCATGTCCCCGTAGCCCGTTTCCCAGGACGACATCGCGTAACCGTCCACGGTTTGCATTTCGACATCCACGGCCAGCAGGTAGTTACAGCCCTCCGCGCCGTGGTCCAGAACGTCTTCGAGGAAGGAGCGTGCACCACAACGCTTACCCTGGAGGCGACCCAGCGCATCAGTGATGGCGACAATGACGGTATCAATTTCGCCGCTAGCTACGGATTCGCGCAGTTCGTCGACGGTGAGCTGCCGGTTCCGGCTGGACTCTTGGATGTGGGAATTCATGATGTCTCCGCAGTGTGGTTCTGTGAGTGGATGTCAGTGTCTGCTGGCTGTTACTTCAGTTCGGCCTCGGCCATGGCGAGTTGGGCGAACTCTTCTTCGGGTGCGCCCGCCACGATCCGGTGCCGGCTGTAGAGCCAGTAGTAAAGGAGGGCAGCGGCAAAAATCGCTGCCGTAATGGAAGCGGCAAAGACGTCGACGACGAACGTCGCCACGACTGCCACCGCGGACAGGACCAGGGCAATCGACGTCGTGACGATCCCGCCCGGCGTCCTGTAACCGCGTTCCAGGTTGGGTTCCTTCTTGCGAAGGACGATATGCGAGAGGTTCAGCAGGACGTAGGAAACTGTGGCGCCGAAGACTGCGATGTTGATGAGCAAAGCACCATCCTGCGTCAGGGCAGCCAGTAGGAAGCCGATGGTTCCCGGGACGATCAATGCCCAGTACGGGGTGCGCCGGGCGCCGGTCAGTGACAGCCAACGGGGCAGGTATCCCGCCCGGGACAGGGCAAACAGCTGCCGTGAGTAGGCGTAAATGATGGAGAAGAAGCTGGCTACCAGTCCGGCCAGGCCGGCGTAATTGATGAAGTCGGCCAGGAAAGTGTTGCCACCGTAAGCAATGCGTAGTGCCTCAGGGAGCGGGTTGTCGGATTCGCTCATGGCTTGTGAGCCGGCTGCTCCCGGGACCAGGACCAGCATGAGGGCGCCAAAGATGACCAGGATGATGACGGCCACAATGATTCCCCGGGGCATGTCCCGCTTGGGATTGGACGTTTCCTCGGCTGCGAGGGGAACGCCCTCCACTGCCAGGAAGAACCAGATTCCGTAGACCAGCGCCGCCAGGATGCCGCCGATACCCATGGGCAGGAAGGCGCTGGAGCCGGCGGAACCATCGGGAACAATATCGAACAAGCGGGCGGAATCGAACTTGGGAAGCAGGCCGACGACGGCGGCGGCCAGGGCGATGGTTGCCACCGCGGTGATGGCGAACATGATCTTCAGGGCTTCGCCGACTCCGCGGATGTGGATGCCGATGAAGATGACGTACGTGACCAGGTAGACCGGCCACGAGTTGGTGAGGCCAAAGAGGCCAAGCGCTTCAACATAGCCGCCGATGAACGTGGCAATAGCTGCTGGGGCGACCGCGTATTCGATCAGGACCGCCATACCTGTCGCGAATCCACCGAGGGGTCCCAGAGCCCGGCGGGCGAACGCATAGCCAGCCCCCGCCGTCGGGAGCGTTGATGAGAGTTCAGCGAGCCCGAAAACCATGCAGGTGTACATAATGGCCATGAGCAGGAAGGCGATCAGCAGGCCGCCCCAACCTCCTTGGGCCAGGCCCAGGTTCCAGCCCGCGAAATCGCCGGAGATCACATAGGCCACCCCGAGCCCTGCGAGGAGAACCCATCCGGCGGCACCCCGTTTGAGGCGCCGGTGCTGCAAATACTCATCCTCGCCGCCGGGCGGCTGGTGCACTGTTTCCATGCGTGTTCCTATCGTCTGAGGAATGCTTCTGGGAAGAGTCGAGCGGGGGATCCTTCAGATCCTAAAGGACTGTTTTCAGTCCAAAGTGTGCTTCAAAGTCTGGAGCGTGATTCGCCATGAGTCAAGACTTTTCTGAAAAACCTGATGACTTGGATCACAATTGAGGGCGTGTCCAATGGTTTTTTTGATGACCTTTATTGGTTGGCGTGGGTAGCATGGAGGCAGCAGCGCCCTGTGAACGGCCTCACTGATCGGTGAATGACCTCACTGATGGGCGCAGCCCGCATTCCGTGGAAGGAGATGCCGTGCCGGACTCACCGTTTGGCCCGTCGTTCTCGATGCTGCGCCCAGTCAGGGGCGGCAACGCGTTCGAAGAGACCATCGAACACATCCTGCAGACCATCAAGCTGGGGATCTTCGCTCCCGCCGAAAAACTGCCGCCCGAGCGCGAACTGGCCGAACAATTAGGTGTCAGCCGCGCCACGCTTCGGGATGCGTTGGGGGAGTTGCAGAGTGCCGGCTATTTGGAAGTCCAGCGCGGCCGGTACGGCGGTACGTACGTGTCCACAACGGCAGTCCAGCGCCAGCCGGACCAAGGGCCGCTCGACCCCGCCGAGGTGGAGGACGTCCTGCTCTTCAGGTCCATCATCGAGCCTGCCGCTGCTTCTTTGGCCGCCAAAGCGGACCTCTCCGCGGCTGCCCGGAGGCACCTGCAGGTCTGCCTCTCCGAAGTGAGCGCTTCCCCCGCCGTGGGCTACCGGCCCCGCGATGCCCGGTTCCATATCGCCGTCGCCGAATTGTCCGGCTCCGCAAGCTTGGTGGGCGCCGTGGCCGAAACACGATCCAGGCTCAACGAACTCCTGGACCGGATCCCCTTACTCAGCACCAACCTCGAGCACGCCAACGAACAACACGCCGAGATCGCCGAGGCTATCCTGCGCGGCGATGCCCCCGCCGCCGAACGGGCCACCATCGAACACCTGGAAGGAACGGCTTCACTGCTGCGCGGCTTCCTCGCCTGACGTTCTCTCACGTCCTGCTGCTTTTTGAGCATTGTTCTCTCAGGTCCTGCGGGTTTTTTGTCATCGCTCTCTCACGTCCAATGCCGCCGGGGCCGAATCACCCCGGGCCGAATCACAGCGAGGCCGAATCACGGCGCAATATGGTTGAGCCTTTGTCATGGGGCTGACTAGTGTTGGACACATGCGCGAACTCCAGGCCAAGATCATCGAGGAAATGGGCGTCCAGCCCCGGATCAATCCCCAAGAGGAGGTCCGCAAACGGGTCACATTCCTGAAAGAATATGTGAAAGCCACAGGCACGAACGGCTTTGTGCTCGGCATTTCCGGTGGACTTGATTCCACTCTTGCCGGCCGGTTGGCGCAGCTGGCAGTCGAGGAACTGGAAGCTGAAGGCGTTAACGCGAACTTCGTCGCGATGCGTCTCCCCTACGGCATCCAGCACGACGAAGACGACGCCCAAGCCGCCTTGGACTTCATCAAGGCCAAAAACGAGCGGACCTTCAACATCTCCCGCGCAGTGGACGGATTCGAGGAAGAGTTCGAGAAAGCCACCGGCGCTGAAATCTCCGACTTCCACAAGGGCAACACCAAGGCCCGCGCGCGTATGGTTGCCCAGTATGCACTGGCTGGCGAACACAATTACTTGGTCATCGGCACAGACCACGGCGCCGAGTCCGTCACAGGCTTCTTCACCAAATATGGCGACGGCGGTGCGGATATCCTGCCGCTGTTCGGCCTGAACAAACGCCAGAACCGCGAACTTCTGGCCGAACTTGGCGCGTCCGCGCGGCTTTGGCAGAAGGTTCCCACAGCTGACCTCCTGGACGACAAGCCGGGCCGTACCGATGAAGACGAGCTCGGAGTCACGTACGACCAGATCGACGACTACCTTGAAGGCCGCGAAGTGCCCGACGGCGTCGCTGAAATCATCGAACAGAAATACCTGCGTACGCGCCACAAGCGCACGGTGCCGGTCACGATCTTCGATACCTGGTGGAAATAACCCCCGGATCCTCTCTCACTTCCCACGGTTTTTTGGCGATCGGTCTCTCACGTCCAACGGTTTTTTGGCGATCGTTCTCTCATGTCCAAACGGCTTTTGGCCATCGGTCTCTCACCTCCCACAGGCTTCGACGCCCATCGCGGTGACCCTGGCCTACTCCGCTTAGTACTCGAAGAAGTCCTCTACTTTTGTTTGGTGGCAAGAAGACGTTGGCTTCACCCAGGAACTCGACCTCAACCGTCACCGCTCGTTTTCGGCCAGGGCCTTCGCATCCCAGGCCTACTACTCGCAGTGAGTGCCGACGTCGGACTTTACCGACGGCGGCCATCCCGCCGTCGGGCAGGACGTGAGAGAGCAACCGCCCGAAACGGGCAGGACGTGAGAGAGCAACCGCCCGAAACGGGCAGGACGTGAGAGAGCAACCGCCCGAAACGGGCAGGACGTGAGAGAGCAACTGCGGTCGTATGGTTTTGTGAGACAGCTTGATGGGAGCTTCACTTCAGATGACCACGCCCAGAAGAAAATACGATGCCGCTTTCCGTGAGGACGCTGTGCGGCTTGTTTTGTCCACGAACCGGTCGGTGAAACAGGTCGCCGAGGAGA